>JARRBK010000045.1 GCA_029982615.1 Tepidanaerobacteraceae bacterium
AAATGTGGGTATCATATCCAGCCTCATCATGCCCACCGATGTGATTTTCCGCAAGATGAACTCCACCCTTTTCACCGGCGCAGGTATAAACTTTCTTTCTGGCGGCTTTTTCGGGGCCGGTTCCGAACCCAGCATCTGGATGATGGTGTATATAGCAGGATACATAATTGCAGCTTTATCTATGTCGGTAAGGTATTTTGACAAAAGGGATATATGAATACAGCTTGTAGACAAAGCCCGCATGCATCCCGCGTGTATTATGAAGCGGGACTAGTTTCTCAAATGCCGCAAGCTTCTGCCGCTAACGGTGTGCGAGCTTGTGGGTAGCTAATATCATGAGGGCTAATGGAGTCTGATATGAATAATTTAGACATAATCCCCAAAAGCCGGGCATAAGTAATTAAGTGTAACATTAACCGGCGGAGGGGATTTTTAATGGAATATTTGGGCACAGATTTGAAAAAAGGCTTATCTAGCCGTGAGATACCTCTTAAAAAGAAACTGTTCGGAGAAAACCGGATTGAAGAAAAGCGCAGAATTTCTCCGTTGATGATTTTTATAAATCAATTTAATGATTTTATGACATTGACTCTCATAGGAGCCACAGTTATATCAGCCTATCTGGGCGAAGTGGCGGATGCTGCTGCCATCACCGCCATTGTCGTCATTAACGGCTTTCTGGGTTTTATTCAGGAATACAGGACCGAAAAATCGCTTCAGGCTTTGAAAGAACTGGCAGCGCCTGTGGCAAAAGTACTGAGGGATGGGCAAATTAAGGTGATTCCGGCTAAAGATGTGGTTCCGGGAGACGTGGTACTGCTGGAAACCGGCGACAGGGTGCCGGCTGATGGCTTACTCATTGAAGCACAGGGGCTTTCCATAGACGAGTCAATCCTGACTGGGGAATCACTGCCGGTGAAAAAGTCGATTGAACCAGGAGAAACCCCGGATATAAAAATTCACAGGAAAGATCTTGCCTTCATGGGCACCTTGGTCGTATCCGGCCGTGGCAGGATGATTGTGACCGAGACCGGTATGAGCACCCAGATGGGCAAAATAGCGGGCATGATGGAAGGGATAGAAGAAGAAGAGACGCCGCTGCAGAATCGCTTAAATGTCCTGGGCAAACAGCTAGTGCTCGCCAGCCTTTTTATTTGCGCGATGGTGTCACTCCTGGGCATCATCCGCGGGGAAAAAGCGTATGACATGTTTCTTTTCGGAGTAAGCCTGGCTGTGGCCGCCATTCCCGAAGGTCTTCCCGCCATTGTAACGGTTGTTTTAACCCTGGGAGTACAGAGGATGATTAAGAAAAATGCGGTCGTAAGAAGGCTGCCGGCAGTTGAGACTCTAGGATGTGCCACCATTATCTGCAGTGATAAGACAGGCACTTTGACCGAAAACAAAATGAGCGTGCGAAAGATATTCATAAGCGGCGAAACCATAATGGTTGCTGGCACCGGTTACAGGCCTGAAGGTGATTTTATTTCATCTGACGGCAGACTTTTCAAAAAACCTGAGGGGGAACTAAGGCGGCTGCTGGAAATCGGTGCATCGTGCAACAATGCAGCAATTGAACAGCAAAAGGGCGGGCTGTTTAGGGGATTTTTAAACACCGGAGAACTGGTGAGTTCCGGAGACCCCACTGAAATTGCCATACTTGTGGCGTGTTTGAAGGGCGGTATTCAAAAAGAAAATGTAGATAGAAATTATAAAAGAATAAAGGAAATACCCTTTGATTCCGACAGAAAAAGAATGTCGGTAATTGTAAAAAACCGTAGAGGTGAAATCTATCTATTCTTGAAAGGTGCGCCCGATGTCGTATTGTCCTTGTCAAACCGAATAGAAAAACACGGTCAGGTGTTACCGCTTGATAAAAAAACCGAAGAAGAAATTTTAAGGGTAAATGAGGATATGGGTAAGGAACCCCTTCGCGTGCTGGCGTTTGCCTACAGGAAATTGAGTGTGCAGCAAATGGATGAACGAGATCCGGAGCATGACCTTGTTTTCGTGGGGCTTATGGGCATGCTCGACCCTCCAAGGCCCGAAGCTGCAAAAGCAGTGGAAAAATGTTTTTCAGCGGGCATCCGACCCGTCATGATAACCGGGGACCACAAAACTACCGCATGGGCTGTGGCAAGGGAATTGAAGATGATAGACAGAGACAGTAAGATTCTGACAGGCCGGGAATTGGATGAAATGACTGAAGCAGAATTTGCAAACTGTGTGGAAGACGTGGCTGTCTATGCCCGCGTAACCCCACGTCACAAGCTTAAAATAGTAAGAGCCTTAAAAAAGAAAGGCCACGTTGTGGCCATGACCGGGGATGGCGTAAATGACGCTCCCGCTGTAAAAGAGGCCGATATCGGCATATCTATGGGCATGAGCGGGACGGATGTGACAAAAGAAGCATCCTCCATCATTCTGATGGATGATAATTTTGCCAGCATAGTGGCTGCGGTGGAAGAGGGCAGAATTATTTATGACAATATAAGAAAATTTATTCGGTATCTTTTGTCCTGCAACGCCGGCGAAGTATTGACCATGTTCTGGACATCAGCCCTGGGGCTGCCTCTGCCGCTTTTGCCTATTCAGATTCTATTGATGAATCTTGTAACCGATGGACTTCCGGCTATGGCTCTGGGGGTGGACCCTCCTGAAAAGGATGTAATGAATAGAAGACCCAGGCCAAAAGGGGAAAATATTTTTTCCGGCGGTTTTGTAAAAAGGATAATATACAGGGGCTTATTTATTAGCGTTGCGACGGTGGCGGCTTTTGTCCTGACGGGATATTACGGCGACGGAAACTTAACCCTGTCAAGGACTGCGGCTTTTGCCACCCTGGTGCTTTCTCAATTGATATTTGTTTTCGAGTGCAGGACTGAAAAGCGCGGCATATGGGAATTCAATCCTTTTTCAAATATATCCTTGACTCTGGCTGTTTTGCTTTCGCTGATTATGCTTGTGGCGGCAATATATGTGCCTTTTTTACAGGATATTTTTCATACAATTCCTCTAGACAGAAACGTATGGATGCTCATAATATCGCTGGCAGGATTGAGTGCGCTGGCATAAACACTGCCTTATTTTAATTTATCAATATCAATATTGAAAAGCCTGTTTGTATGGGGAAGACTTTATTGATTTGACAGGCAGGAAATTTTAATATTTTGTGGAATAATTTAATCATAGCACATGCCGGGGGGTTGTTAATGTGTTCAAAAATCTTGAATTTAGCATCAATCTGTATACCGAAGGCGAAAAATTTTTCGACATACTCAAAACATTTATACGGGACTCAAAAAAGTCCCAGTGGCCCCATGAGAGAGAAAGAGCCATGTTCGCACGGGAACTGTTCAGGAGAGCATTAGACACTTTCGAAGAAGGGGTAAAAGCCGCTGAAAGCAAAGCCGAAGACGGGTTTCATACCGACCAGGATTTGAAACTTGTAAAGGACATGAGGGCCAGATGCGATTACTGGAAGAAAAAATTTGAGGAGGTGGCAATTGATTGATGAAAGCTGTTGTGGGGGACATAACCAGTGCTGAGGCTGACGTAATAGTCAATGCCGCCAACGGTATCGGCCCCATGGGCGGAGGGGTGGCCTATGCCATAAAAAAGGCTGGTGGCAAAATTATAGAAGACGAAGCTGTAAAAGTATGCAAAGAGCAAAACCCGCAGCCAGGGGATGTATATGTTACTACTGCCGGCAAGCTTAAAGCGAGGTATATTTTCCATGCGGTCACCATGAAATATCCCGCGGAGCCTTCCAGTGTTGAAATAGTAAAAAAATGCCTTATATCTATACTGGATAAAGCTCGGAACATGGGAGTAAAATCAATTGTGATTCCGGCACTGGCCACCGGCGTAGGTGGCGTTCCCAAAAAGGATGTGGCCCAGGTTTTCAAGGAAATTCTGGGGAAAATAGAGGATATCGATATTACGGTTATGGACATAAATCAGGATTTTATAGACATGTGCAATGAATGAAAATAAGCTTGATTGCTAAGGTATAGGCCCTATGGTGTAGGCCCGCATTCAGCAGAAGACAACTTTCTGTAAAAAAATCAAGCTTTATAAAGGCAGGATTTTGCCTGCTTTTTTTGTTTCTTGATTTTGCGATGATGGTTTTTGTATAATATATGAGTAAAGTTGTGCCACTGCATAAAATTTACTTTGCTTCTGACATCCGGCATCATACATAATGAAAAACAAACAGGGGGAAAACTAATTGGAACTCATCAAGCTTAGAGGTCATACTTATTATATCCCCGGAGCTACCAATGTGGGGGTTTACAGATTCAAAAACGGCTTTTGCGCTCTTGTGGATACAGGCATTGAAAATACTGCTGGCAAACGGATTCTGGAGACGCTGGAGACGGCAAATTTGAAGGTGAAATATATTATAAATACACACGCCCATCCCGATCACTTTGGAGCAGATAACTATATAAAGGAAAATCATACCGGCACGCTTATTGCAGCGTCGAAAAATGAAAGACTTTTTATGGAAAACAGTTCCATGGAAGGTATCGTGTTTTACGGAGCAAGCCCCATGCCTGGCCTTTCTGCAAAATTTGTGAAGGCCAGGGAAACCTGCGTGGACATTGAACTTTCGGAAGGGCCGGTGGAACTTTCTGACAGGAAATTTTCAATAGTGCCGTTAAAAGGTCACAGTATAGACCAGATAGGCGTTGTCACCGAGGATAATGTGATTTTTTGCGGGGATGCCTTTTTCAGCGAGGAGAAACTTTCAAAGTATCCTTTTCCATTCCTTTTTGACATAAAGGAACAGTTTAAGACGCTGGAGTTTTTGATGGCTTCAAATTATGATTTTTACATCATTTCCCACAGTGACAAGCCCACTGATGACCCTAAGGCAGTAATTCAGAGAAATATCGACAACCTGAATGAAAACATAAACATGATTCTGGAATGCCTTGCTCAGCCTTTGACCAGGGAAGACCTGGCAGAACTGGTAATCAGGAAGTATAACATACCCATGAACATTCCCCAGTACTTTATAACTCTGACTTCTGTGAGCGCCTTCTTGACATATCTTCTGGAAAGACAGTCCATCAATATGGATATCATAGACGGGAAAATGTACTTTTATGTCTAGATAAATAAAAAACAATTCATATCCGGTGCAAACCCCATCACACTTCACTTAGGAGAGGTAAAAAATGTTTTTGGAAAGAGACGATGTAAGAAATATTGCCATTATAGCCCATGTAGACCACGGCAAAACCACACTGGTGGACGGCATGCTGAAGCAGAGCGGTATTTTCCGAAAGAATCAGAGAGTGGAAGAAAGAGTGTTGGATTCCAACGCTCTTGAAAGGGAACGGGGCATAACCATACTTGCAAAAAACACTGCCGTAACTTACAACGGCGTTAAAATTAATATAGTGGACACCCCGGGACATGCGGATTTCGGCGGAGAAGTGGAACGCGTATTGAAGATGGTGGACGGCGTCCTTCTTTTGGTGGATGCCTTCGAAGGCCCCATGCCGCAGACCCGCTTTGTGCTCAAAAAAGCTCTGGCTCTGGATTTGCCTGCAATAGTGGTTATAAATAAAATCGATAGGCCTGATGCCCGGATAAATCAGGTCCTGGACGAAGTGCTGGAGCTTTTTATTGAACTGGGAGCAAGCGATTCCCAGATAGATTTTCCGGTGGTTTATGCATCGGCAAAAGACGGTATAGCCAAGTCTTCGCTGGAAGAGTCTTCTGACAATTTAAAACCGCTATTTGATACCATCATAAGCCACATTCCCGCCCCTGCGGGGGATTCAGATGCGCCAGTTCAGACATTGATCACCACCCTGGACCATGATGACTATGTGGGCAGGATTGCCATAGGCAGGGTGTTTCAGGGGACTATTGTTTCAGGAAACGAATATGCCATATGCAAGAAAGATGGCAGCATCCAAAAGACTAAGGTAAGCAACCTTTATGAATTTATGGGGTTAAAGAGGCAGGAAATATCCCGTGCCACTGTAGGAGATATAGTGGCTGTAACAGGAATTCAGGATATAGACATAGGGGAGACCATAGCGGATCTGGAAAATCCCGTGCCTGTACCTTATGTAGATATTGATGAGCCGACTCTTTCCATGATATTCAGCGTGAACACCAGTCCGTTTGCCGGCCAGGAAGGCCAGTATGTCACATCAAGGCACTTGAGAGATCGACTTTTCAGGGAAGCGAAGAGTAACGTCAGCCTCCGGGTAGAGGAAACCGAAAGCCCCGACAGCTTTAAGGTATCGGGCCGGGGGGAGCTACATCTGTCCGTGCTGATAGAAACCATGCGGCGGGAAGGATACGAATTCCAGGTATCCAGGCCCATGGTGATAATCAAAGAAGTAAACGGCAGAAAGATGGAACCCATGGAATCGGTGGTTATTGACATACCGGAAGGATACATGGGCATCGTCATGGATAAGATGGGCGCCCGCCGTGGGATGCTTACAAATATGGAAAATATGGGCAACGGCACATTGAGGCTGGAATTCGAGATTCCTACCCGAGGGCTCCTGGGATACCGCTCGGAATTCATGACGGACACTAAGGGAGAGGGGATTTTGAACTCCGTTTTTGCGGGGTATACCCCATATAAAGGTGAAATTCCCACCCGAAATCGGGGAGCGTTAGTGGCTTTTGAAAGCGGGGAAGCCACAACATACGGTCTTTACAACGCTCAGGAGCGTGGAACTCTGTTTATCGGAACGGGAGTAAGAGTGTATGAAGGAATGATAGTAGGCGAAAATTCCCGGCCGGGGGATTTGGATATAAATGTATGCAAGAAAAAACATGTGACGAACCTTCGCTCCTCCACCGCTGATGAAGCTCTGAGGCTTGCCCCGCCCAGAGAGATGACTCTGGAAAAATGCCTGGAATTCATCGAAGACGATGAACTGGTGGAAGTTACGCCGAAAAGCATTAGAATGCGAAAATCTGTGCTTTCCCGGCAGGATAGGGCCCGGAACAGGGCAAGAGGTGCATAGGGAAAAGTGTGGTATGTCCTCATAATTTTTATGAGGGCTTTTTTTTGACCTTGTGGCAAGGCTACCTTAATGGCATTTTACACTCTGTACCGTTTTATCCTTCGATTTGATTATAGCTGATAAAGTTAAAAATTGATCAAAGCAAATTGAAGGGTGGTAATTTTTTTCACAGCCATAAATCTTTTTTGGTAAATTTAAATTATATTAAGAGAATTACTGACAATTATGGTGTATGGGAAATAGAGTTCTTTTGTATTAAAGAAAAAGCAATTATCAGCAGAAGAGGTAGGAAAGAAATAAAAAAAGTTGTGGTAAACTTAAATCGTCGACCATAAACCCGAACCTTGAAAACACTTGTCCGATGGGGTAAGGATGATTAAAAATTTTTTTAAATTATTAAAGTTAAGGAAATAATAATCCTGAAAATAATTTTCAGGAGGGATATGCTATGGCCAAAAGAAGACTGCCGAGGGAAAGGGTTGAAAAAAATAAACTCATCCCTCAAATGCAGAAGATGAGATTCAAAGGGGACCTGGTGGACGATGAGCTGCCTGAAAACTATGAGCTATCCGAAGAATTTGCGAGAAAAAATCCTCTTAAAACCCCTCCCAACAATCTCACAAACAAGAACAACAGGGAAACGGAAGAGAAGGCTTGATTATGTACTAAGGTAGGGATTTTTATGCTCAATTCCATTCGAGAGCCCCGGACTGTAAAAGAAGGTATGCATAATATCATGCTGGAAATCGCTGAAGAAACATACAGTACTTTCTATGATAATATCAGCGAAGATAATGCCATGGATATTTTGAAACAGTATCTCAATTATCATCAGGACGATGGCGTACCGCAGAATGTAAAGATAAAACGTAATCGAAATACCCATACCGTAAATATATATGCGAACCTCCATTATCTGGGTAATGAAAAAAGCTCCCCGAGGTATTATGGTGATGACACAATGGACGGCCAATAAAAAAGAAGTGACGGTTCACTGCCGTCACTTCTTTTAATATTATTTTGCCTGGGGATTTCAACTATATTGTCTATCTTATAAGTCATCGTGCCTTGCTACACATCAAAGAAAGCATTATAATGATGATATAAAATCCAATGGAGGAAGATTATGACCAGGGGAAAAAGGATTGAAATTGTCCGGGATAAAACGAACCCAGACCGGCTTCTCATGATGATGCTTCGGGCTGGAAGCAGTTATGTTTCGGGAGAAGAGATAAGCCGCAATTTGGGAGTAAGCCGTTCTGCAGTATGGAAACAGATAAATCAGCTGCGGGAAATGGGATATGAGATAGAAGCTTCTACGCGGCTGGGATACCGTATTTCCAAGTCTCCAGATATTTTGCTGCCTGAAGAAATTTGGGCAAAAGCAGATCTTTCGTTTTTGGGAAACAGGATATATTATTTCTCTTCAATAGATTCTACCAATACTCAGGCAAAAAAACTGGCACAGCAGGGCGCTCCTCACGGTACGCTTGTTATTGCTGATGAGCAAACGGGAGGCAAAGGCAGGATGGGACGGAGCTGGCTGTCCCCGGCGGGGGAAGGTATATGGGTTTCTGTTATATTAAAGCCGCGATTTATGCCATTTGATGCGCCGAAACTGACAATACTTACTGCAGTGGCGGTGGTAGAAGCTATCAGGAGAGAAACGTGCATTCCGGCAGAAATAAAGTGGCCTAACGATATTCTGGTTGAAGGCAAAAAGGTTTGTGGAATACTGACAGAAATGAGTGCTGAATTGGACGCGCTGAATTTTGTTGTCATAGGCATAGGAATAAATGTGAACAGCGATTTTTTTCCAGAGGAGATAAGGGATAAAGCGATTTCGCTGAAAATGGCATTGGGCGAGACGGTGAAACGTTTAGATATAATGTCATGCTTTCTTGAAAGATTGGAATATCATTATAATGCTTCCATCTCGCAGGGGTTTGAATCGGTATTTGAAAAGTGGCGAAAACTTTGCTGCAATCTTGGAAAGCCGGTGGAAATTGTTGCCGGAAGCAAAGTTATTACCGGAATTGCATTGAATATCGACGCGCAGGGCGCACTGATGATAAAAAAGGATAACGGGGAAATTGAAAAGGTTTTGAGCGGAGATGTGTCTCTAAGAAAGTTGGAAATTTAGGAAAATATTGAGGCCCGAATAAAACATACACAGAGAGTTTAAAATAAAGCCAGAGGAATTAAATGTTTAATTGATATCATAAAAAAGCACGTGACAGGATTGGGAAATTGAAAGAAATATCCAACAAAAAAAACGGGGAGGTTCTGAATGGACAGACAAACACAGATTGAAGAAATCATCGATTTTGTAAAAAAACATAAGAGTTCTCACGCCAGCCGTACAGTGTGCGCAAGGATTTTGGGTGACAGTTTTATGGGCATAAATGACGATGCTATAGATGAATTGAGAGCCAGGCTTCCCAGAGCAGCCAGCGACGAATTGGAAGCTTGCTACTATATAATAAAATAAGAAAACACCAAATTTTAGCATTATAAGACGGGTTTTAGCCGCTTATTTTTTAGACACTTAGTTAATAATATTTCTAAATGATGATTATGCTCAATTCCGGCCCAGCTTTAGAAAACCTAAAGGGGCCGGAATGTTTTTTTCCTAATTTTTATGTAAAAATTTTTTATTAAGGAAGGAACATTTCAGTTTTTATAGAATAATATATGCTTAAATAGTTTTGGAGGGATGTTTTATGCTGGAACTTATTCTAAGCGGAGCAAAAGGCAAGATGGGGAGGACTGTGGCGGAGCTTGTAGAGGCACAGCCGGATTTAAAAATTGCGGCGGGGGTTGATATTACGCGGGGAGAAGGAGCATTTCCCATATATGAAAATGTACATGAGATTAAGGAAAAGGCCGATGTAATCCTGGATTTTTCCAACCCCAAAGCTCTTGAAAGCCTTTGCGGCTTTGCCATGGAAAGGCAGATTCCATTGGTAGTTGGGACTACTGGGCTTAACGGAATACATAAAAAAATGTTGCAGGATGCTTCAAAAAAAATACCGGTATTTGTTTCCCACAACATGTCGCTGGGAGTTTTCCTGCTTATAGCTCTTGTGCGCCAGGTAGCTGCGGTGCTTGATGATTTTGATGTAGAAATAGTGGAAATGCACCACAATCAAAAGATAGATGCTCCCAGCGGCACAGCTTTAATGATTGCCGATGCGGTAAAAGAAGTGCGAAAGGATGCAGAATACGTTTTCGGCAGAGCGGACAAAAACAGAAGGCGTGAAAAAAATGAAATAGGTATACATTCGATCAGGGCAGGCAATTTGGTGGGAGAACACAGGGTTATATTCGGCGGCGAGGATGAAACCATAGAATTGACCCATGCTATTACATCTAGAAAAGTGCTGGCGGCTGGTGCGCTCAGGGCTGCACGCTTTATTGCGACCCAAACTCCGGGGTATTATAGCATGGCGGATTTGGTGAAAAGTCTCGGCGGATTATAATTTCGTGCCGCAGTAAGGGCAGAAGTTATATCCTGGATTCACAAAGTTTCCACAGTTTGGGCAGTATCCCCCCGCGGAGCCTACTTTTTTCAGTTTGTCAAAATCGATTTCGCCACCCTGAATAATTTCTTTAGTGTATTCTTCTTCCACTTCAAAAAGGCTTCCGCAGCACCGAAGCCTTAAAAAATACTTGCGGTTCCATTTGAACAGGGGGATGAAAAAGAAATGAAAGTATGTGTAGTATTCCATTAATTCAGCTCTGGACAGCCTGCCGCATGCAGGGCAGATGATATTGTCAAATTGTTTGATTAACCTTTCCTTGTTCTGTATGCCGAATATTCCTATAAAGAACATGATTGCCTCCTGTAAATTCAATAACTTGTTTTCATTTTCATCATACAATATTATAATATATATAGTTTTTTATGGCAAAGGGAGATTGATACGATTAAGCTGGTTAAATAAAATCTTATTAGATGATAAAATATTAATTGCATAAATTACGTACAACAGGGGGTTAAAAATTGAGAGTCAAGAAAAACATATTTTATAATACGGTGGCAAACTGGAAGAATTTTAAACAAAGACTTATTGTCGAAGGCCTGGTGATCGGCGTTGTAGCTGGAGCAGTGGCAGCTCTTTACAGATTCATCATCCAGCAATCCGATATATTCCGTGAACAAATATATCATTATCTCAAGGCAAACGGTGTTTCGGCTGTACTAGGGTGGTTTATATTTTTATTTGCCGGGGCATATATACTCGGTATTATGGTGAAAAAAGAGCCTTCTGTGAGCGGCAGCGGCATTCCTCAGATTAAAGGATTGTTGTCCGGGCAAATGCGCATGAATTGGATAAGGGTATTATTATATAAATTTACTGGCGGCATCATTGCGCTGGGGTTTGGCCTTTCTCTGGGAAGAGAAGGGCCGTCCGTTCAGCTGGGGGCTGCAGCTGCCCAGGGTTTGAGCAGGATGCTAGGAAGGATAAAAGTGGAAGAAAAATACCTTATCACCTGCGGAGCCAGCGCAGGGCTTGCAGCAGCTTTCAGTGCTCCATTGGCAGGCACCATATTTGCTTTAGAAGAACTTCATAAAAATTTTTCCCCTTTAGTTTTGGTGCCCGCCATGGCAGCATCGATGATGGCGGGTTTCATTTCGCATCAATTTTTCGGGCAGGCGCCGCTGTTCGATTTTGGAAGGCTTGATCCAATACCGCTCAAATATTACGGATATGTGTTTATAATGGGGATAATTATCGGTGCCCTTGGCGTTGTTTTTAATTTGGCATTGGTAAAAACTCAAGATGCATATAAAAAAATGAGCTTTCTCAGGTTGGAGCAAAGGCCCATCATACCCATCCTTATAGCGGGGATACTGGGATTTTTTCTGCCTCAGGTTTTAGGAGGCGGGAATGATCTTATAAATTCCCTCGATAAAATCCACTATGCAGCGGGTTTTATAATAATTTTGGCTGTAATAAAATTATTGTTTACAGTGATAAGCTATGGTTCAGGAGTGCCTGGCGGCATATTTTTGCCCATGCTGGTTATCGGCGCGCTGGTGGGCGATGTATACGGGACTTTTATTGTTAAAGCTTTATCCATAGACTCCTCTTACGTTAATAATTTCATTGTGCTCGCTATGGCAGGGTATTTCTCCGCCGTTGTAAAAGCCCCTATTACAGGTGCTATATTGATAACCGAAATGACAGGGTCTTTTATCCATCTCCTAGCACTTACCCTGATTTCTCTCACTTCTTATCTCACTGCAGACCTGTTGAATGGCCAGCCGATTTATGACCAGCTGCTGGACAGGCTTTTAATTGAAAAAAAGAAGTTAAAGGTGCTGACTGGAACCGATAGAAAGGTTTTGCTGGAAATCCCTGTATGCGTGGGGTCCGAACTGGATGGGAAAAAGATAAAAGATGTGTCATTGGACCCGCAATGCTTGTTGGTCAGTATAAACAGAGGCACTACAGAAATCATTCCCAGAGGCCATACGAGGATTTACCCTGGAGATTATCTTGTGGTGCTCGCAGATTATGAAAGAGCTGAGGAAATAAGGGCAAAGCTGATGATGATGGCTGAAAAGCTTGATGCGCGGAAAAGATAAAGGAGTATTGAAATGTACCGACCGTTTTTGTTTTCGGCTGCATTTTTTCTATCCGGGATAGCGGCGGGTTACTTCATCAAAAGCTACTTTATTATATTTTTGATTGCTGCCGTAAGCTTCTTTGGCATGATGTTTTTTGAAGGCTGGGGGACTAAAAAATTATTAATCGGCATTATGATTTTTTTAACCGGTGCACTTTATTATAATATTCGAGCTACCGGGGCTGCAGGCACCATTGTAAATTATGCCGGAAAACAGCAGACCATAGTGGGTGTGGTAAACGATTCTCCCATTATTGAAGCAGACAGGGTTAGATACGATATCAAAGCTTTATATGTATTGGAGAACAGCAAATATAAAAAGGTATGCGGCAGGATACTGCTTTCAGTGCTTCGGGATGAAAAAAGCCGATATGTTTTCCGATATGGAGACGTGGTTAAATTTTCGGGTAAACTCAAACTGCCTCAGCAAAAGCGCAACCCAGGTGGGATGGACTATAGAGCAAGCCTTTTGCAAAAAGGCATTTCCACCACCATGTTTTCCCGGGATATAGAATATGTCTGCCCTTATGATGTGAATTTTTTTATCAAAGCCGCATATTCTTTGAGAGACAAGATTTCTGCTTTCTATGAAAACAATCTTAAACCCGATACAGCATCATTGCTGATGGGCATTGTTCTGGGGCTGAAAGGTGGAATTCCAGCGGGCACCCTGAGGGCTTTTTCGGATTCTGGGACCATACATTTGCTGGCGGTCTCTGGGATGAATACCGCCATAATCTATGGAGCCCTCCAGTGGGTGCTTGATATTTTTCACATATCCAGAATCGTTTCGTTCTTGGCAGGTTCGACGACGATAATATTTTATTGTTTCATGGCAGGGCTTTCCCCTTCGATTTTAAGGGCCGCCATAATGATAATTGTTTTGATGATGGGCCGGGTACTGGGCAGAAAAAACGACCCGCTGAACTCCCTTGGCCTGGCAGCACTGCTCTTACTTGTTTACAATCCGTTGTATTTGTTTTCAGTGAG
>JARRBK010000006.1 GCA_029982615.1 Tepidanaerobacteraceae bacterium
CTGGGCAAAGCTCCAGTTGCTGTAGTCTTCCACCAGCTCTATTTTGCCCGTCTCAATTCCCTGCCTTATGGCATAAGCCACCGGCATGCCGCCCTCCAGACCCAGATATGTAGTTTCCAGCCATTTGATGAGCCCCGCCCCGGCCAACATTTCTTCCACCAGGGTGCCGCCATTCATGGTCACGAAAAGTTCTCCGATACCCTGTCTGACTATTTCCCGGGCAATAGCCATGGGGCGTCGGAGAATGGTAAACCCTCCGAAGGCTATGTGAGTTCCGGGTTTTATGAAACGTTTTACCGCCTCCTTCGCGGTCATGACTTTTTTATTTATATCACTATTCAAGATAACACCTCCAACGCAAGTGACTTGCTTCATCTGTTCCAGAAGCACTCCGACCAGGAATGACTTTCCGAAAGAATCGAAGCTAAAACCGCATAGAGCTTGGTTTTAATCTGCTGCAGCCTTTATCATTTCCGTCAAATTCTCCAGCATGGCAAAAATTTTATCTTCCAGCTCATTTAATTTTTTGCTCGTCTCTTTGATATAAAAAAGGGAACTTTCAAGTTCTTTTTTAATAATACCGGCTTCTTCCTTATCGAGTTGCCTTAAAGTATTCTCATAGTCTTTTGCTTGCTGCACGGCTTTTTGAGTAAGCAGCATTGGTTCGCACAAGCTGTTTACCTGAGCATTTAGAAGCCAGATAAAGCTCATAAATTTATCTATTTTTCCCATAAGTCAGCACCCCGTTGAACAAAATTTAAATAATTAATTAAGCTTGCCGAGAGAAGTCAACAGCACTTATTTTCTTCGATGCTCTTTTATTCAAGGTTTCCCGCCCGAAACCCATTAAAATGATAATAAAATTTACCGCTATCCCAAGAAAGAGCGGATCGATATTTTCAGGCAATAGGTTTTTACCAGCAAGCATGGAAAGTGGCCCCATTATCATGGACAGGATGGCAAAATTCTTATTAACCCTGCCTTTAAAAAAAAGCGCAGCGCACAGCGGGATAAAAATTCCCGCTCCTCTGAGCCCCATGGACATGAAATTCCAGTTCAATATCATGGACTTAATATTTCCCATTATGAAGATTAGGGTAAGCGACAGCACAAACATTATCATGAACCGGGTAAATTTTAATTTGGATATATCGTCTGCATCTTTTTTTATATAACGCCCGTAAATGTCATTAGTGAGTATGGTGCTGATTCCAAGGGTCAACCCAGCTCCACCACCAACAGTAGCTATAAGGAGAGTCGCCAGCACGATTCCTCCAAACCACGGATTCATGATTTTAAGCACAAAATATGGAAACGCCAGGGCCGGATTTATATCGGGAAAATGAATTCTCATGTAAAGCCCTATGAAAGTTCCAGCCACCCCGATGGGAGGAATTACAGCAGCGCTTATTAACGCTCCGGCTCTCGCCTCTTTTAAACTTTTCCCGGAAATCACAGCCTGTATATAAGTTTGGGTGGACAGCACTCCTATCACCAGAGAAAAGCCTGCTGCAAAATCTACCCAGAATCCCCTGCCGAAAAGGCTGAAATAGGGAAAAGCTGGTAATTCAGCCATGTATCCAGAAATTCCCCCTCCTCCTGAAAAAGCAATGGTGCCCCCCACCAGCATGGAAAGATAAATGAGCAGAAGTTTGGCTATTCCTACAAGGCCGGTGCCCCATACGCCGCCGAACACTACATAAGCCGCCATCAATATGATTGAAAAAGCGGCAGCTGCTAAGGGCGGCATATTGAACATAGCCGTAAGAAGGGCCACTGCCGATAGAACCTGGGCCACAACGCTCAAAAAAATCCCCAGCGATGAAAAAAGGCTGGATACGGGCCCTGCCGCCGGTCCGAACTCCTCTGCCAGCATTTGGGGCACAGTGTATTTGTCTGTATTATAAAGGGGCTTCGCAAACAGCAGCCCCAGTATCAGGCATCCGATGCCCGCTCCGAGATTGAACCACCAGGCTGAAAAACCATATACGAAAGCAAGTTGTGCGGTCCCTATGGTGGATGCACCTCCCACCAGTGTCCCTATGATTGTGCCAGCCACCACAAGAGAACCGGCCTTTCTGCCGCCCACGGAAAAATCTGCATTGTTTTTTATGTTTCTGCCGGAATATACCCCCACCACGGTAATGACTGCCAAAGTTGCCGCAATGCCTGCTATATGCGCTGCCGTCAAATCCATCATATGACCTCCTAGTCGTTGCTGGTTGATTTACAATTGTTGTTAATATCTTGCAATTGTGAAAATGTTTGCTAGCTTCGTTCTTATAATTATAATACTATAATCTTTTGAAATAATCAATCGGATAAAATACAGGGCTTATCTATTGATATTAAAAAAGTCACCTATCATAATGTATCTATAAACCAATTTAAAAAGACACTTTTTGCAGTTGACAGAGTATTATAAATTGCATATAATAAATATTAGCTATATTGGATATTTTAGCTAATATGTTAAATAAAAGAGGGGCGGCTGCAATGCACGTAAATTCCACGGAAATACAGAACAATTTCGGGAAATATCTGATGATGTCTTTACAGGAAGATATAATAATTACAAAAAACGGCAGAGAGGTAGCGAAGCTCTCTGCTATACACGACAAGACATCCGTAGAAGATGCCGCTTCAGCAGTAAATGAAGGAGCTGCAGATTATATTTACAGCGGGAGAAAGGCTACTTACGAAGAATATTTAAAGCTTGTAGAAAACAGTGAAGAAAGATATGAGTACATAGACGGAGAAATATATTTTCTTGCTTCACCTAAAACAACACATCAGATAGTCTTGAAAGAATTGTTCGTAATCTTCTACAACTGGTTTCAGGGCAAAAAATGCACTCCCATGATCGCACCTTATGATATCACTTTGAAAAGGGACGAAAACGATATAAATATTGTACAGCCCGATTTAATGGTAATATGCGATCTTGAAAAAAATCTCAATGAAGATGATTATTATACGGGTATCCCCACACTGGTAGTGGAAATTATATCCGAATATACCCGTCGCAAGGATTTCGTCAAAAAGCTCGATCTGTACATGACCTGCGGAATTCAGGAGTATTGGATTGTAAATCCTTATAATAAAGAAGTAACAATATTTCTTTTTAGGGATAAAGACATTTACAAGAACATTACATTTAGGGGGCATGAAACGGCAAAGTCCTTTGTGTTTCAGGGGTTGACCGCAGACCTTAAGAAAGTATTCGGATAAGTTTTCACGCATCAACTCCGGCTTTAAACAATTCCATCACTTCTTCTTTTGTAAGGGAGTTTATAAATACTTCGCCTTCTGTGATGATGGAACCAATCAGGTCCCTTTTTCTTTTCTGAAGCTCATCGATTTTTTCTTCTATTGTCCCCTTTGTTATAAGTCGGAATATCTGCACATTGTTTTTCTGCCCGATTCTGTAAGCCCTGTCGGAGGCCTGCTCCTCCACCGCGGGGTTCCACCAGGGGTCAAAGTGAATGACGGTATCGGCGGAGGTGAGGTTCAATCCTACGCCGCCGGCTTTTAGCGAAAGAAGAAATACGGCCTTTGTGCCGCTGTTGAAATCCGCAATAATCTTTTTTCTTTCTGAAACCGCAGTGCTTCCGTCCAAATAAGCATATCTTATGCTCATTTTATCCAAAGTTTTCTTAATCATATCCAGCATAGAAGTAAATTGGGAAAATAACAGCACTCTGTGCCCGGCGCTCAAAAGCTCGTCCAGTAGTTCCTTCAAAAGCTCCATCTTGCCGCTTTCCCCTTTATAGTTTTCTATAAAGATTCCCGGGTGGCAGCATAGTTGCCGGAGCCTCAATAAAGCCGAAAAAATGTGCATCCTGCTGTTTTCAAAGCCCTCTTCCTGTATGCGCTCCTCCAATTCCTCCTTCACTTTTACAAGATAAGCCTGGTATATCTTTTTCTGCTGTGGGGTCATATCAACCATTAGAGTCGTTTCTATCTTTTCCGGGAGTTCCTTCAGCACCTCTTTTTTTGTCCTCCGCAACACAAAAGGAGCAATGAGCTTGCGTAATTCTTTTAAGGCTTTGCTGTCGCCTTCTATAATCGGTTTCTGGTAATTCTCCTTGAAATATTTATAAGAATAAAGATATCCCGGCATGATAAAGTCAAAAATAGACCATAGTTCTGCCGGTGAGTTTTCCATGGGGGTTCCCGTCAGGGCAAGCCTTGCTTTTGAAATGATGCTTTTTACGCTCTTTGCATTTTGCGATTCAAAATTTTTTATGTGCTGCGCTTCATCCAGTATGCAGCAGTAAAATTTGTGGCGCTCATAAAGCTCTATGTCGTTTCTTATCAGAGGATACGAAGTAATAACCACATCGTACCCTGGTATTGTTTCTGCAAGCGATGTGCGGGTGCTTTTGTCCCCGGCAACCACAAGAGTCTTCAGGGATGGCGCGAATTTTTTAATCTCGCTCTCCCAGTTGTATACTAGAGTGGAAGGCGCCACAATCAGGGACGGGCGGCAGGAGGCGTCTTTCTCCTTTGCCGAAAGCAAAAGTGCAATCGCCTGCAGAGTCTTCCCAAGGCCCATGTCGTCGGCCAGGATTCCTCCCAGCCCATTGTTTGCCAGCACGCTGAGCCATTTATAGCCGGTCACCTGGTATTCCCTCATATTGGCCTGCAAACCCCGGGGAAGTTCCATCTTCATATTTCGGGATTCAATAATGTCATCTATTACCCTGTTCAATGAATCAGCATTTTCTATCAGAAGCGGGACATCCGACCGGTATTTACCAATTATCCCCATCATTCTATATCTGGAAATGTTTATTGAATTTCCCTTTATTTCCTCTCTTGGGATATCGCTCAGTATTTCTCCGAGCTTTTTTACGTTTTCATCTTCGAGGCTTAAGATTTCGCCGCTCTTGAGCTTAAAAAAGCGCTTCTTTTCTCGGATGGATTTCAGAATATCTCCCGCGGTCTTCCTGTCAATGCCCAATACATCCAAATTTATCTCGAGAAGGTTCCCGCCCAGAGATTTTATGGAAGACTTTATTTTTGGGGATTTTATAGAAAAAAGGTGCTTCACTTGAGAAGAATAATACAAATCGCCCAATTCCGCAAGGCGCGGCACCACATCCTTTATAAAGGTGTAAATATCGTCGTCGTTTTCCAGACAGAACATGTCGTTATTCCGGATAAAACCGCACCCTGCAAGGAGCTCCAGCACATGCTTTTCTTTATCGTATTTCCTGATGATAAACTGCGGCGAATTGCCTTTTTCATCAAACGGGTCCAGCTGGTGCTCTCCATACACGAACTTCAGTTTTGCCGATATGCCCTGTTTATACTTATCAAAGTGCATTTGAATTTTCAGCGGCTTTTTGATATACAACTCGTTCAAATTTCGTCCAATGGCAATGTTCGGGCTTTTTTCCAAGCTGGGCAGAATATGAATCAGTTTTTTTAAGCCTTCACCCGAAAAAACAAGTTCCGATTTGTTTTTCCTGATAAACCCTTTTACTATGGGATAAACAGGATCATTTTCATCGATTATGTAAACTGTATCTCCCTTTAGTATAAAGTTATAGTTTCTGTCGAGCGGGATGCAGCCTTTAAATTCTTCGCTCTTTATTGAAATTTTATCCTCTTTGCTATCCATGACTATTGAAAAAGGAATTTTGCACTCAAAATGGGCCTGCATGTTTTTTTGAGGGAAGCATAAAGTAAATCTTTTTTCGCCCATGGCTGAAGCTATTTTCTTCAAAAAGAGCATGTTTAAATTTAAATTCTTTCCCTTCATGAAAACTTTGGAATTATACGGGACAAACCTCCCGATGCTGCCCTCCAACCGATACAGCTCCAGTAAAACATCCAGGATTCTCTTATCTTCTTCTGCAAAATCATGCAGGAGGGGATTGAAAGCAAACAGTTTGCCAAACTCATAAGGTTTTTTTTGCAGATAAGCCTGAAGGAAATCATAATAATTCCTGATGCTGTACATGCGCTCCACTCCAATTTTCATGCGCATTACAGCAATAATATCTATGTCGTGATAACCGTTGAAATCTATCTCATAATCGACGTTTACCACAGCTTTGTTTTCATTTATATCATAGCTCAGCAGTTCGTCCAGCACCTGACTTTCAATATCCGCGCGCATACGAAGCAGTTTATCGATAAATTCCTGTTTCGGGTCTGATTTTTCCGTCATTATGGAGTTGGAGTTCTGCAGATAATAAAGCAGTGCCACGATATGCTTGCATACTGCTTCATTCTGGACAAAATAGGGACAATTGCAGAGGGCGCTTTGTAGGCGCTGACCGTCAGTATATAAAATAACCTGATAATCTTTTTCGCCGCTGACTATGGCATATACTTTCTTGTCCACAAAAAAAACCTTCTTTACAGCGCCTCCCCTATAATAATCCAGACCCCGCCGCCTTATTTCTTCCGATGCTATTTGAGAAATCATATTTTCGTTTACGGAAAACACGCATATCACCTTCTATATGTACAGTCTTAATAATTGGTCAGATACAGGAATCCGGGCCGCGTCTTGTGCAGCCATCATCTCCGTCAAAGCCTTTTTCCGCCCTGAAACCTGCACATATATAATTATAATGTAAAAAACTCCAGCGTCAAAATAAAAACAATCCTTTGTTGCTGCAGGTTCTGTGAAAACATTTAGTTTATAAGCGGATCAGGCGACTTTTAGGGAATTATTGCCAAAAGTTAAAATTACTGAAATATCATTGGAATGAAGGCAATATATGAACATAAAAGACATCTTAGATGTAAACTACATTAACCTTTATGATAGGCACCATCGTAACGGCTTTTATGGTAACAGTATTGAAAAAAAGGTAAAAAAATAACCATGATGCAGTTGAACAGATGGATTCTATTTTTATACATTTGTATTAAAAGAAATTAAAGGAAACACGGGGAACTCCCCATGTTTCCTTCTTAGCCTTTTATTTCATTATAAGCTTGTAAAGCCTGAAAAGCATCACCGCTGTCTCGGCGCGGCTGGCATGCCGGTTAGGTTCAAAATTTCCCTCCGGTGTGCCGGTGATGATTCCTTCTCTTGCCACAACAGCTGCTGCATCCTTCGCCCAGGAAGCAATGCTGTCTTTATCTTTGAAGGCGTCCAGCTGCTTTTCTTCCCCGGGTCTGTACCGCCTGCTTTCCAGTACCTTCCCGATTATTTTGGCCATCTCCTGCCGGGTAATGGCACCCGACGGGTCAAAAGCTTCTGCCGATTTCCCGCTCACCAGGCCTTTTTCATATGCTGCCAACACAGCATCATAATACCAGATGCCCTTGGCCACATCCTTGAACGGCATCACCGTATCGGAACTTGCCTCATATTTCAACATCCGGGTCATCAGTGCGCAAAACTCAGCTCGGGTGATACTGGCAGTTGGGTCAAACAATGAATCACTCTTTCCTCTGATAATCCCTTTGCCTGCCAGGTTTTGAACCGCATCTTTCGCCCAGGATACCTGACTCAAATCCGCAAACTGCTTGACACTTTGTTTTGCAAAGTACCGGCTGAAGTGGTTCGTGATGAACTTTACCATTTCAGAATCCTCATCATACAGTCCTCCTACGGGTTCTACGGTTCCATCCTGATTTAACATGAATGCCGCTATTTGGTCCCCAGCTTCGGAATTGTCCGCATACGGGATGCCGACCAGCATTGGTTCATTGAAATTGCTGACTGTATTTCCCCCAAGTCTTGCTTCAAGCTCAGTTACGCTGCTGTTCTGAGGCACTGCAGCCCTTTCCTTTTCTGAAAGCTCGGTAGAATCTACTCTGCGCGCGAAAAGAATAATCTCCTGTCCTTTTGCTTCTTTACCAAAAGTCTGTGCGGTAACTTCAAAAGAGGCAATTTCACTCATCACTTCCAGGCTGTCTATCTGTGCAAGCAACTTTGCTGCTTCAGTGTCGATGATTGTCTCCATCTCTTCACAGTTGCATTGGGGGACCACCAGTCTGATTTTTGTTTTCAGCCATTGTACATCTTCCTCTTCCAGCAGATTTTTCTCCTTTATCTCCTGTACCAACTGGTCTATTTGAGCAATGGCTTTTTCAATATCCGACACCTGTGGGTGTACAACCGCCTTCCCTGCCTCAACCTTGATCCGCTCTTTAGGTAGCTCCATTATTCCGGCCTTATTCAATAGTTTCTGCAGTTCTGCGAAAGTCTCGCCTTCTATTTCTTCCGGCAAAACGATGGAAGACGACGCAGTTCCCGTTACTTTCACCTCTATCTTTTCCGTCCGTGACATCAATGGGAAATAATAGTTCCCGTTTTTCGAGTTTTTATCCAGCTTGATGGCGTATACTTCATAAGTTCCCGGTGTGTTCATGGTGATTTGTGCTTCTCCGTTTTCATCCGTGGTATATTCCCTGCCATCCACATAAACGGTGGCATCCGCCATAGGTCGTCTCTCGCCGTATCTTCCAAAATCTTTCTCTTTGTTCGACCTGCCCGTAACTTTCACCTTAATGGTACCGCCTGGGTCAAGCGAAGTGGGAGAAACCTCAATTTCTCCGAAATATGAATCCAGGTCTCCGTAGTACCATTCCACCGTGTCTCCATCTTCTATCGGCCATACGCCCGCACCCTGATTGATGAGGACGTCGTTGACCCTAACCAGCCATCCGCAGGTAGGATGCTCGTCCTTGAAATCGAATTCCTCCTCGCCTGCCATTCGCGCCACATAATTGTCGTTGTATCCGATGGAATTGTCTTTAATATGGCCTTCGTTCCATGCCACAATTGTAGCCAGCAAAACTGTAGGCCGTGAAAACTTATGTTCTTCTCCATCCGGGTCTGTAATCCTGTATTTGCCGTCACTGCTTTTGTAGCTCTCCGGATCAAAGGTCACGGTATCGTTAAAAATGGTCTTCTTATATCCTTCAATCCGAATTTTCACCCGGATATTCCTATCGGGAATGATGCTTGTTTTGCCTACGCGTATGCTTGCCGGGACGGGTCTTACCAGATTCCCTTTCGTTTGAGCGGTGACATAGTAATTGCCTTCAGCCGTCGCCGTAAATTCCACTTTTCCCTGAGCATCTGTTATCTTAGATTCATTATTGAAATAAATTTCCTGGCCCGAGGCCGGAGATGCACTTTTTTCCACGACCTTCTCCAGAGTTACGGTAAAAGTATCGCCGACGCTCACCTGCTCATCAGATAGTGTGAGGCGGGTCAGGATGGGGTCCCATAACATGTCATCCACAAGGACGATTTCATCTCCATCCTGGAGCAGAGTGGACGGCAGAGCCATGCCACCCTTACCGTTCAGCAGCCACTGCCAGCCTTCCTCACCGCGAATGGAATAAATCATACCGTTTTGCATTTCATAGGGAGTCCCGCTTTCGTCAAGCGCTTTCGTTACCGCCTCCAGCAGTGTGGTCTGGCCTGCAAGAATGTCCACCTTCGTCTCGGGCAGCAGGTTCTCCTCCGCCCCCTCCACCCGGACCGTGACCGTCCCGGCAGAAGTGTTCTTCACAGTAAATTCCCGCTGCACCGTGAGGCCGTTGCTGGTAAAGGTAGCCTGATAAGTGCCCTCTTCCATCTGAAAGCAAAATGAGAAGGCTCCCGTTTCGTCTGACCGGGTCTGGTCCGTATAGCTCTTGTTCTCATCGGTGGTCCGAATGACCAGCAAAGTCACATCGGTGTCCGGCGTAGTGGTGCCGGCAGCACTGACCCTGTTTCCATCCACCGCCACCGTTGCAGTCAGGTAGTCGGCGGCCAGGGCCGCCGGGGTGAGCGTCCCCAGAGCCAGGGCCAGCATCAAGAAAATTGTCAAAAAATAGTAGCTTTTTATTTTAATGATATTATTCCCCGCCAAAGTATTCCCTCCTTCACTCAGCAATTACGTCGGCCAGTGGCCTTGCCCGTAGCCATTTGTCCCAAATAAGGACTTTCATTATATAGCGGTCACGGTCCGCTGCCGGCGCCTTATAAAACCCGGTAACCCGGTAAGTCTCCCCGGGGGCAAAATCCTTGCCCGCAAAGGTCTGGTACACCATCCCGCCGGTGCTCCTGTCATAAACGTTGATCTGTATGATTGCCGCCTGGGTGGAAGCGGAAACATTGGTCACCGCCACGCCGAGTTTCATATAATCGTCTCCTTCATCTTCCTCCAGTTTTTCCACGACAAAATCATCCCCAGCCACGGTCAGGCTGCCGGCACCGCTGATAGTCCCGTCATCCTTGAGGGTCACGGTGAGTTTTACCGTTCCGGGGGCAAGCGCCTTTACGCGGTAGGATATATTACCTTCCGAATCGGCTTCCTGCGTGATTTCTGCTACGTTATCGTTATCTGTCTGCCAGGAAATGAGGCTGTCATCCACAAAAAGTCCCTTTTGATTTTTTGCCCGGATGCGGATGCTCTGCCCCGGCTTCAGCACAAGGCCGGCGGGATACACATCGAGAGAGGTAATTTCCCCTGTAGCCGGGCTGCCCACCGCCTGTATCCTGTAGAAAATGGTGGAAACTCCTTCTTCGTAGAACTGAACCAAGGCAGCCAGCGCTTGCAAAGCTTGGTCTGTGGCCATACCTGGGTCTGCCGTATCAGTATGCTTGAAAACACCGGCGTTTGATCCGCTGGTGATCTGAAAGCTGAGGAAACCCGTCACGGCGTTGCCCCCGCCCTTGGTGAATTCCGGCCCCTGTGGGTCGATTCCCCACGCTGTAAGCCCCATGATGACCTGGGCGCAGGATTCAGAATTCAGGCTGCCCCAGGAGCCGAATTTGCCGTTGTAGTTCTGATTCTTGCTCAGCCAGGCTATGGCCTTTTCCCCCGCTGTCTTCACCTCCACCCGGTCCCGGTAGGGTGCCAGGGCATAGAGGGCCATCCCGGTCATATCCGGGTCCGGAGTGGTGCTGCCGTAAGCCCAGCCGTCGCCGGCCTTATTTTTCAGGATATAGCTTATAAATTCTTCTCTATTATGGAGGCCTTCTTCCGTAGGATCCGGGGCATTGGCCGCATCCAGTGCGATCAGCCCCCACACGGCGGCATTGATCCCCTGCCCCATTCCGGGCCAGCGGACAATGGCATCTATCAGGTCCACTCCTCCCACATTGGTCGGGTCCCCGCCTGCAGATACCACGCCCATCACAGTGCGCTCGTAATCGGTCATCAAACTGCCAACGCCGGATTTGGCAATATCTTCTTCCTGTCTTTCCAGATAGGTCTTGCCCTCGCTGTCCACATAAGGCGCCCCGGTGATATCCTCGCCGGCAGCGTTGAGGCCGAAGGCTGCCCAATCCTCTGGAGCGCCCTGATTCTTCCTGTACCAGTTCAGGGTCAGCTCCAGGGCCTTGCGGATTTCATCCAGGGTCACCGTTTCCACCGCTGCCGACTTCACTGTCAGGGTGATTTTCCCCTCCAGGGCTGGGTAGCGCTTGACCCGGGCCCGGATCACCGCCTGGCCTTCTGCCACGCCTGTTACGATGCCGCTGTCATCCACGGTGGCCACCGCCTCCAGGCTGCTCGCCCACTCCAGCGGCTCACCCAGCACAGCCATTCCGCCCGGTTCCAGCAGCTCAGCCTTGAGGACCGCAGCTTTGCCGATTTCAATCTGGTCTACCGTGGAACTCACCCGGAGGCTCAGTCCCTCCGTTTCGGAAAGCACGGTCACAGTAACGGCATCCTGGACCTGCGGATTGTCCGCACCCCTGACGCTGATCAAAGTCTTGCCCGGTGCCAGGGCCGTGACCAGGCCGTCTTCATCTACTGTCGCAACCGATGGGTCGCTGCTTTCCCAAATAAGGTCCGCACGGTACACCTTGCGGCTGTAGCCGTCGGTAATCTCCGGCTGGCAGGTATAGCTGCCCCCTGCCAGCATCCCGAAATCTCCCTCTGGCAGGGAAAGTTCCGCCGGCTCCGGAGCATAGCTCCCATCAGTGAACTTCAAGAGCGAGGGCGCGTAAGCCTCCCCGTTATTCCCAAAGCCCACTACGTATATTTCTCCCCTGGGGCCGTAAACGGATGGGGCATTTAGGGCATATCCCGTGTCCCCTGTGGTCCACTTCAGGCTGCCATCGGGGTTTATGGCATAGAGGGCAGTGCCCAGAGATACCACCACCGTGCCGTCTGCATCCACCCTGGGCGGATGACCATAGAAGGTTTCCCTGTAAATCGTCTTTCCTTCCCCCTGATAGGTCCACTTTTCCTCACCGGTATCTTTATTAAGGGCATGTAACACATTATCAGCGGTTTTATAGTAGAGAGTAGCACCATATACCGCGGGTGCGGAGAGGACCTGGTTTACATCTATATGCCACTTTTCGCTGCCGTCGCTGGCATTCAGGGCTACCAGGACGTTTCTCTCTAGCATATTTGCCACTTCCCGGTTGCTCATGGCCAGGTACAGGTCGCCCTCCTCATCCACGGCCATGCGCTGTTCACCGCTCCAGGCATATCCACTGGCGCCTAAAACATGCATCCTGTAATTGGCAAACGACTTGAGCCATTTGCGGCGGGAGCCATCCGGGTTAACGGCGCTGATGACACTGCCTATCCCCACGTAAATGGTGCCGTCCGGGGCCACCACAGGGGTATTGCTGTTAGTTGTTCCTCCCAGGTAAAAGCGCCATTTTTCCGCTCCCGTGATCCTATCCACGGCATGGAGGTAATGATCCTTGGTGGATACATACACCGTATTCCCGTCCGGAGAGAGGGCGGGCGAAGTGCCGGTGCAAACCTCCCCCACCTCACACGTCCAGAGCACGTTTCCCTTTGAATCTATGGCATAAAGGCGGCCGTTGCCGGAGGCGATGTAGCAGTTGCCTTCCCCATCAAAGACGGGTCCCTTGCCTCCAATCTTATAACAGTCCCCCGCCTGGTCCAGGTCCACCTTCCAGTTCATTTCCCCGTCGGGGCCGATGGAGTAGAGGTAGCCGTTTTCCGGCGTCAGATAGACATTGCCCTCCTCGTCCACCGAGGGGCACTCGTCATACCTCAGCTTGGAATTTTCGGGAAAGACGAGCTCCCCCCTGCTCATCCAGGGCTGCTGCCCGGCCGTATCCCGCACCCACTCCATCACCGGGGATTCACTTGTCCCGGCCCAGGCAGGGACCACGGGCCTGATACCGGCCAGCATTACGGCTGCCAGAAACCAGGTAAGGATCCGTATTGCCCTTTTCTTCATCTTCATCGCTCCTCCCCTATTGATTCAGAGTTTCCTGGACGCTGGCGTAGGTCTCCCCCGTCTCAGCGTCCTGGACGGTAATCAGCAATCGGTAGTATCCGGAAGCAGGAAGGCGCAGCCCCAGCGGCAGCTCCTCCTCCCGCCCCGCCGCCAGATTCAATGCAATCCTGGTTCGGGCAGGCGCAGCATCATCTTCTCCCACCAGTTCCACCAGGATGATAACGTCTTTAGTCTCACCCAGGGTATTTTTCACCTTCAGGCTCAGTTCTCCCAGAGAACTGCCTTTCCAGCGCTCCCTGTCGGCAATACCGATCTCTACGCCCTGACCGTAGTAGGCGTTTTGCTTGATAGCGATCAGACCAACTTCCCCGCAGGTGGCATAGAGTATGCCGTCTTCATCCACGGTCAGGCTCTGGGGCGGCATGAGGGAATACTCGTCCCCAATCTGGATGGTGCGCAGCACCTGACCGGTGGCATCGTCCACAACATATATCCAGTCCCCCACCAGATAGACCTCTCCGTTTTCTCCCGGAACCGGCGTAAAGTCTGCTGCGTAGGCGGCTCCCACATGTATGCAAACCCCTCCCGGGTCCAGAATTCCCGAACACCGTTCTTTGCCCCTGCCGTCCAGGAAAACGAATGAGGTTTTCTCCCCAGTGACGATATCCTTGGGATAGACCAGATATATGTCGCCATCGCCGGAACATGATACCTTCGCAGACCGTTTCAGCGCATAAGTCCAGTTTATGACTCCCTTCGGGCTGAGGCACACCAGGGTATAGGCTCCTCCCCTTTCCTGCTGCAGCAGCAGGTCCCCGTCTGGGGTCATCATCTTCAAGGACAGAGTCTCACCGGCCTCAGGAGCATACAGCAGGGTTTGCCGCTTGTCTTTTTCCACCCGCATGACGCCCTGTTCCCCGGCGGCATAGAGCGAACCGTCTTCCGCAAGAAGGAAGCCTCCGCCATCGCTGCCAAGGTCCAGGGGACTATCCCAGAGGGGCTGTCCCGACGGGTCCAGCCTGTAAAGCTTACCTCCGGAGGTGAGGGCATAGATGCTGTCCGCCCCGGCCGCCAGGTCCGCCACGCCGTCTCTTCCGGCCTGATACTTCCATTTCACCTGGCCTGTATCAGGATCTACGGCTATCACCATGGTGTTAGTGGTGCTGAACACATATACGGTGCCGTCAGGTCCCACTCGGGGCCTGAGCCCCAAGGAAATACCGTACCGATCTCCAAGGTCCGCAGTCCAAAGCAGCGTGCCTGTGGCTTTTTCCGCCGCCTTCAGTTGGTTATTGTTGACGTAAAATATTTTTCCGTCCCGGCCCATAACATGCTGGGCCCACTTCTTCCACCAACCTCCCTCCAGCTCGATGCTCCAGAGGATATCATAGGAAGCCGGCACCACCTCCACCCCGATGGTGCAGGAAAGGGCCGGGTAATTCTTCAGGGTGGCGGTGAGGGTGGTGGTTCCAGCCTTCTTCCCCCGAAGGCTGGCATCATAGCGGATGTCATATATGCTGCTCAGTCCCTGGTAGTTCAACATGCTGGCCACTTCGCCGTCCGCCAGGGTCCAGGTCAAAGGCTCTGTGGTGATGATCTCCCCATGCTGATCGTAGACGAAGGCCGATACCGACGGCAGAGCTTCTCCCACCTGGCCGCTTATCTTTTCCACCCTGTAGGCCCGGGCGGCTTCCTCGGTCTTCAGGCTGCCAAAGCCGGATCTTTCCTCGATCAGGTAGATACCGGCAGGCACCGGAACATTCCTCACGGTTACTGAGATTGCGGCGCTGATCTCAGGGTAGTCCTTGACGCTCACGGTGATTACCGCCTGGCCGGTGTTCACGGAAGATGCGGTTAGCAGGCCGTCCGCCACCGTGACAAGGCTGTCGTCGCTGCTTGTCCACACAAGCTCCGCTCCTGACAGGGTCACGCCGTTCTGGTCCAGCACCCTTGGCACGATGCGCCTGCTGGCCCCGTTTTGCAAGGTTAGGCTGTCCTCATCCACTATCAGGGATGCGGGCTCCGAACCGGAAAGGTCGTAAAAGCCCGCCGCCTCTACGCCCACCAAATTACCCATGTATTTCCAGAAGCGGTACAGAATCCCATCCTCTCCCAAAGCGAAATAAGAATAGCTAAAGCCTTCCAGGTTGTTGGGGTAATCATCGGCATAGGCCATCGGCTCCCCATCCTCGCCGTAGATTTCGCTGTTGGTATAGAGCCGGTTGTCGGCGCCCCACAGCCCAAAACAACTTGTTAAGAAATCAAAGGTGTTGTCAGAAGGGCTGCTCCATGTAATGGTGCCGTCATCCGCGTCAAAGCGGACAATGGCAGGGTCGTCCGCCGCAGTTACCTGGGCCAGAAAGTAAACATTCCCCTCCATGTCCATCACCATCTTTTTACCCAGCGCCCTCAACTGGTAGAGGTCCGTCCGGGACCATTTCACCACCGGGCTGCCGCCAACCTCTGCCGGGGGTGTCAGCGCATAAATATAATTATTGTCATAATAAGTAGTATAGAGGCCGGCTATCAGGATGACGGTGCCGTCCGGGGCAACCCCGGCCTGTGCCAGAATGGTGCCTGGGGCGGTATAGCGCCACTGGAGGCTGCCGCTGGCGCCGTCAACCACCGACAGGGTATCCCCAGCCACCAGGTAGACCCGGTTTGCCCCGTCCACCGTGGGCACCGCTTGAAAATGGTCTTTATCACTTTGGCTTGGGCTCATAGCCCGTAAATCCTTGCCCACATTGTATTTCCACCGGACCTCGCGGGTCTCCGGGGAAATGGCGTAAAACACATTGTTCTCACAGCCTGCGATCACCAGCCCTCCGTGGGTAACAGTCAGCGGAAGCACGATATTTGCGGGCAACTCCACCGACCAGAGGGTATCCCCGGTCCTGGGGTCCAGGGCCAGCAAAAGATTGTCCCGGGCCGTCAAAATATATTCCGTGCCCCCGATGGTAGCAACTACCGGTTCCACGGTGATCGTCGGGTTCTTGAAGCCGCCCTTGGGGTTTCCCTCGTCATCAATGGCCCGGAGGGTATATTCCCCAGTATAACTATGACCGCACATATAATAGACTGAACCGTCGGAGCCTGGCACCGGAACACCCCGATACTCCAGTTCGTCTTCCTCGGGTATGTCGTACAGCCATATGGTAGACAGTTTGTATGCATAATCCGCTCTTACCTCTATGGTCCATGTTGCCTTTCTGTTGGAATAATACTCGTCCCCGAGAGTAGCGGTGATGGTCACTTTGCCCTTGTTTTTCCCGGTCACCAGACCTGCGCTGCTGACGGAGGCCAGTTCCTCATTGCTGCTGCTCCAGACTATGTCCATTCCATAGATGGCCTTTCCCGAGGCATCGGTGACGCTAGCGGCCATACGGCTGGTCCGGCCCACTGTCAGTCTCTTCGGCCCGTCTACGGTTACCTGTTTGGGCACGGGGCCCGTATTGAACTGCCAGAGGTTGACAACCCTGGTGGATGTGAATGAGGTGCAATATTCCTCACCGTCCCGGGCTTTTATTACATTGGCGCCCAGTTTGATCACATAGATCCGGTTGTTTTTGAGGATCGGGTTGTTGTTTTCGTCTTTCAAATTCACGATCACCTTGCAGGGATTGTCCGCATCCACCCGGAGCACCCCGTCATAGGAGCCGATTTTATTATTGGATGTCAAACTGCTGGACAGGCTGGTGGCGCTGTTTTTGTTGCAGTAGAGGGTCAACTCCGTGGCGGCACTGTCCACGATCTCCACCGGCTTGTTGAATAGCAGGCTCAATTCGCTGTCCGGAGAGATGGTCTCCCCCGGAGCAGCTGCGGTGTAGTCAGGCGTGGTGCTTACCAGGGCTAGAGGCCCCGGGACCTCACCAACCGTCACTTCCTTGATCATTTCATTGTTGGTCTCATCGGACTCGGCCACAGTGTTACCGCTGTCGGCTACCGCCCTGAGGGTAACCGTTCCAGCCGCCGCCGGGGTCCATGTAAAGCTTACCGTCTTCTTCTCGCCACCGTAAACCGAAGAGGCCACGGTCTGTGTGCCAACCTCCGTTTCCCCGGCGTAGAGAGCGACGTCAAATGGCTCCGCTTCTTCTCCCCCGGAATTATATACTTGAACCGTGACGGTTGCAGCCTGACCCGCCTGTAAAACTGCAGGCGCAGAAATTTGTTCCACCTTCAAGTCCGGTTTTATCCCCTCGGCCCGGGCAGCAGGCGATCCGGGAACCGGCACCATCTCGGCCAGCAGCAGCACCACTACCAGCATCATAGCGGATGCCGCTTTGTACCATTTAATTCCTGATTCCATCTTTCCTTTCCCTCTCATGAGCCTTGCCTCTCCTCCTCCAAAGAAATTTTTTCTGCCTAAAAGCAGAGATGATTCCGGATATAAGTCCCTGAAATTATTCAGCAAAACAATAGATTCCTATGCCTCAAATCCGACACCAGCAGAGGATTGATAATGTTGCTTCTTGAAACAATTTTGCGAAAGATTTAAGGGCAAGAGCAGATATCTGCCCTTGCGGGGAAGGTCTTTCCGGAAGGCGTGGACTTTCCCCGGTTTTACCCGGGTATTGCTCCTGTTTAGTAGGGATAGAAGGTCCAGGTGACGACATCGCCCGGATGCAACTGGTGGGCACCGGCAGCGTGGCCGGGATCAGCGCCATTCACTTCATACAGCCAGTAGCCGTCGGCGCTTCCGTCCCCGTCAATGTCGGACACATATCCTCCCTCGGACATCATATCCACATTGGTGGCCGTCCAGCCCGCACCATAATGGGTATTCAGGGCCTGCAGCAGGGCATGGACCATGCTGGGATTTTTCTTCAGCACGTCGGTGTCGTCGTCCCCGCCGGTGGCAGCCGATACATCAAAGCGGTTAATGGTCTGATTGGACATGGTAAAATCATCGACATCTTCCCCATTAATTGTAATGGTAATTCCAGTAACATTAAGATGGGCATCGCTGTCATGTTCCCCGACCAGGAAGATGGGCACGCTGATGTCGCTCGAGTCAATGCCATTTTGATTATAGTCGTAGTAGCAAGTCACGGTGATGTTTTCGTCCCGCCCCGTCACGGTGATGACAGGTTCGTTGCCCGTATAGGTCTTCTGCCCGTTGGAAAATTGGGCCGCATCGCTGGAAGGGATGGTCCAGAGCAGGAGTCCTTCTTCTTCTTCAGTCAGCTCATGCACTTGATAATTGGTGTCCATGCCGATGATGAAGATCGGATCCGTACTCACACTGCCGCTGCTAACATCAAGCACCCAGGTATATTGACCACTGTCTTCCGGGTAGATGTACACCAATTGCGCCGGCGACGCCAGGGCTGGCGCGGCGGCAAAGCAGAACAGGGCTGCCATAAGCAGCAGGGCCAATACTTTTTTCTTCATCGAACATTCACTCCTTATCATTTTTTTTGATTTAACCGTGCTTTTGAGTAACGCTTTGCTTTCGCCTTCCGGAACTTTCCCGCCTGCCCGGAGGCAGGCTGTGCCACAGCTCCCGCCTTTTACGGCAGGAACAAATGACCGTGATTGCGGTTCGTCGTGCCTCCGGTGGTCCGGTCGGCATGGCATTTACAGCTTGATGGACCTTTTGATCTCCTCCACCCTCACGGGCTGCCCATTCTGGATGAAGATGCTCACTTCTCCATATTCCATGCTGTGGATGAGCTCGATAAGCTTTCTCTCCTTTTCGGTCAGCATAAATGCATCCTTCTTTACTATGGCATTTTTGTCATTCAAGCTTATTCCCCCTTTTTATCCCCTGAAAAAGCGCATTGCTTTAGCATATGCGAGATTGTATATTCCTGCATATACATTCATTTGCATGCAAGAAGCCCCGGCTTCCGTAGAAAGCCGGGGTACGAAGATTATGTAAACCCGATTCCACCTGTTCAGGCTTTGCGCTCACTGTCGGCCTTTTCTCGGAAGGCTGTGAAATGCCGATAAGGTATAAAACAAAAAGCACCACCCTTTCAGGCAGTGCTTCCGTTGTTCGGTCGGCGCCGCTTATGTAAAATTTGATAGCTTGTCCATTTATTGCTTGTCCATCGATTCCATTTTCTATATTATATCAAAATTCGCACATTGTCAAGAAATCATTTAAGGGTAATCAAGGTTCAACGAATATAAATTCGCCCGTCTCAATGTCGTGCACGCCAATCCTGTTGTCGTATTTGTCAAATGGATATCTGAACGCCAAAAACTGCAACAGCAAATCTATCTGATCCTTTAAAACATCGGCTTTTGTTACGTTCTCGGGTTGTACAGAACTGATATCAAATCCAAGTATATCCAGCTCTTTAAGCAACATATCAAAATGATGGTATTTTGCTTCACCGGTTGAATATAGTGAGCGCATCTTCGAAATAATGTCACAAAGGTTTAAGTAATCTGCTGTTTTATGCTTTTTTGCATACTGATATCTCTTTGTATCAACAAGCAGCAAAAAAGGTCTGATTAATTCATGTCTTGAGGTTTGCTTCATATGTTCATCATAAAACAAAATGCTTGCCCTTAGCACCCTGTACATAAAATCCCTCTTTTCATATATCGAACATTTCCCTGAATTTATTCAGATTTGTCAAGTATCTTTGCTTTTTATCGTCATATATGATGTTTTCAACTGCTTCTTCTATGCACTTGTTCAATAAAGTCTTATCTATATTGCCAATGATTGCTTTGATATCATCGATATCTTTTTGCGAAAGACGATCGATTTTTGATGCAATAATATCTTCTTTAGAAAATATATAAACCGATATATTCTTGAATCCTTCCAGCTTTATAGCTCTCTTGGCATAATTTTTAGGAATTGCTGCAAAATAGTTTGTCAACAGGTCATAAGGTTCCAACAGCTTAAACACTTTGCCCAGATAGGAAGGATATCCCGTGTCAACTATATCAAAATCCCTGGTTGCTCTATCAATGTATCCTGCCAATACACAGGCAGAACCTCCGGCCAAATAAAACTTCAGGTTTATTGGGCCGAATACGCTCCCCACCAGATTGTCAACTAATTTCAAGTCAAACAGCAGTTCATCCTTATCTTTCAAAGCAATTTCTCCCTCAAAATACTTCCTTATATTTCCTTGCATTTTTGTATATAATCCGTTATTTTTATTCTCCTGATGCAATTATATTTTATCATAAAGTTGTCAAAAAAAAAGACCCTGCTATAAAGCAGGGCCGGTGATCTGCAACTCGATTGACCCACGCTATTTGATACAGGCGGGAATTTGCACACACAGCCGCCTGCATCAAACGTTTTTATTTCATGATGAGATTGTAGAGCCGATATAGAACCACCGCTACCTGAGCCCTGGTGGCTTTCTCTTTTGGCAAAAACCTTCCATTGCCGTCTCCCGTTATTATGCCTTCTCTTGCAACAAGAGCAATCGCCTCTTTTGCCCAATCCGCCATTTCCGACCCGTCCGAAAAAGTGTCAAGCCTTTTGATATCTCCGCGTTTATAACCTTTTGATTCCAGCACTTTGGAAATTATCATCGCCATTTCCTGACGCGTAATGCCGCCTTCGGGATCAAATATGTCTTCGCTTTTGCCGCTTATGAGGCCGTTTTTATACGCCGTTCCCACTGTACTGTAATACCATTTGTTTTTTCCCACATCCTTAAACTTCATTTCAACACTTTCTTCCGATTCAAGTTTTAACATTCTTACGATCAGTGATGCGAATTCGGCGCGGTTGATGGCTGTCCCCGGATCAAAGATATTTTCATCCTTGCCTTTTACGATGCCTTTTGCAGCAAGCGCCCTTACGGCATTTTCCGCCCATTGTGCCTTTTCCATGTCGTAAAATTTCCCGGCGTTCTCCCCTGCAAAATACCTTCCCGGAAGGGTTGTAAGGAATTTAATCGTTTTACTCTCTTCATTATATATACCGCCCATGGGCAACACGCTTCCATCATCTTTCAGAAGAAAAGCTGTTACGGCATCTTTATTCTCACTGTTTGCCTTATGATAAATACCAACTACTACGGGCTTTTTCAAAGTTTTCACGATATCTTCACCTGCTTTGGCTTCAAACTCCACCAGATAATTTGCTTCAGTCGCTTCTGCTCCTCCGGAAATTTTTGCAGTATCAAGAGATTTTGTAATAAGAGAGATGTCCTTTTGCCAGTTATCCTGTGCGAAAGCTTCCTCAGGAACATTGATCGAAGCCCATTCTGTCTTTATTTCGATATGATTTATGCCCTGTTCGTGCAATAGCGCAAATATGCCGGCCTTCATCACCGTTTCCACTTCTTTTTTACCTGTTTCAGGCAGCTCTACTGAAAGCTTCCTCTCTATAGCCTTTCTGAGTTCAATGCCGCTCTGGGTCAAGAATTTCTCCATATCCTCAGCCTTTTTCGCTGCCTTCTCCGCCACGGCCGAAATCTCATCTAATTTTACCTGGGCTGTCGCCTTTTCATCCGCCATAGACACGCCTGACTGAGGAAGCTTAATGCTTCCGATTCTTGCAACAACTGCTTCAGCTATATCCGTGCCCGCCTGATTGATGTCTGATGAATCCTCATCGCCAAGTTTTTGGCATATGCCGCCTATTGATTCAATTATTTCTACGGCCAGCCTGTCAATCTCGGCCTCGTCCTTCATCCTGTCAAATGCCCTTATCACAGCCCGGCAAATATTTATAGCAGCATTTTTAGCCTTCACCCTGCTGTCATTGCCGACTAATTGTCCGTATGTTTCCGATAAAAGCTTTGCAGTATCGCTGCACGTCTGTGCAATCTTGGCCGTCGCTTCTTCGCTTTCCACCCTGCGCATCCCTTCATCATACATCCTTGAAGCCGCAAGCACTTCATCGGCAAAATCAAGAGATTTCTGAGCGCTTTTTATGCTTTTAGCGCTTTGCTTCAAGCTCTCCAAGGTCTTATTTATTTTCTCCAGTATCTCTTCTTCAGTGGCTCCAGCGGCAAAAAATTCCCCTGCTGGGGTCTGTGGTGTAACTATAGCTTCCCCTGTGACCTTTATCTTAATAGGCTCCGGCCTTAAAATATCCCTTAACCCTTCACCGCTGAATCTTTCCGCCGAAACCTCGTACGTCCCGGGATTGTTGAATGAAATCACGGCTTTTCCGTCTTTATCGGTTTTTACTGTTTTGCCGTTCATCTTGTATTCATGCCCGTCAACGTATATGACCGCATCTTCGATGTTTCTCTTCACCGTTGGCCCAACGCCCGTCTCGCCTGACAGATCGGTCTTTTCTCCGGTAAGTGTCAACGTCACTTCTTCCCCCGTTTTGACATCTGTTTTATCAGCCTTCATCTTTGTATACCATGTTTCGAAACCGTATGCGGCAAAATACCATTCTATATATTCGCCGCCCTTGAGTTCATACGCCTGGCATCCGTAGTTGGGAAGCCAGCCGTTCACTCTGTAAAGCCACCCAGATGTGCTGCGGTGATCGAATTCCCTGTCTCCGCCTATCATGGCTACATAAAGGGACCAACCGTAGTCCTGCAGATCGAAGTCTTTTTTGTGGTCCGTGCAGTCATATCCCTTATCCTCAAGAGCCATAATGGTGGCATGTGCAACCGTCGGCTTCTTCAATCTGTCCGGCCCCCACCCCTTGCTGGGCGTGGCGGAAGATCCCGATGCAGGACCGAGATATGGGGTCAAATCAAAATTTGTAACATTGCTGAGACGGGTTTTCCTGACAAACGTCCTGTCATATCCTTCTATCCTTATGGAAACGCTCACCCCTTCGGGCTGCACAGGCGTCTCCTGTGTCTGATAAGTTACGGTATAAACCTGGCTTGCTTCGTTGCCGGAAGAATCTTTTGCTGTGATTTCTATAGTATTGTCGCCGTCCTGAAGTGTTACGGCATAAGTTCCGTCAGTTGCGGATATTATTTCTCCGTTGAATTTGACCGTCACCGGTAAAGGTCCGTCTACATCATCAATTGCGCTTGCCGTAAAGGTATAGTCCCTCTGGCTTACCGTTTTATCCTCGGCGCTGGTGGTAATGACCGGAGGATTGGTGTCGTGCTGAAGCACATATTTCACCGCATAAGTTTTCTCGCTGTGATTGCCTGCGCTGTCTGCTGCTTTAATTATTATTATGTTTTCGCCTTTGATGAGATTTACTTTGTATACGCCTGAATCAAGACTTACTTGTCCTCCATACACCGCCACACTTACGGTAACATAACCGTCAACATTGTCCACCGCAAAAGCCGCAAAGGAATAAAATCCGCTGGTTACCGTTTCGTCTTTTGCTGTCGTAATTATTTCTGGAGGCAAATTGTCTTCATCCGGCGGCTCATATGTCACCGCATAGCTTCTTGTTGCCCTGTTGCCGGAATTATCCTGCGCAATGAGCCTTACTTCATTCTCGCCTTCCTCCAGAATAGCCATGTAAACGCCGAAGGAATCAGGCTTAATTTCTTGCCCATATACTATTGCAGTTACTGTAACCGGCCCGTCTACATCGTCTTCTGCGCTGGCTGTAAAAGTTAGTATCCTGTTGTCCACTTCTTTGTTTTCCAAATCAGTGGTTATTACGGGTGCCTTTGTATCGGGCTCAGATGGCTTGCTATATACCACAGTGAGGGTTTGCTCGGCCCTGTTGCCGGCTGCATCGGCAGCTTCTATGGTGATGGTGTTTTCACCCTGTATCAGCACGCAGGAATAGCTGATTCCGTCATCTGCCGCAGTAAGCTTATTGCCGTTGAGTTTTACTACGGGTGCGATATTTTCGCCTGCTTCATCGTTGATTCCCACCGTAAATTCAAGCATTGCATTGGTCACAATCATGCCGTCTGTTATTCCGTCAACTTCTATGGTCGGTGCGGTATCGTCGGGGTAATTGAAGTTTGCCACAAGTTTTTTGACGTTAGCAGTATTTCCCAATGTATCGGAAAGGGTAACTTCAAGTTCGCTGCAATATCTGTCAAACGTCACATTGGAAAATTTCCTTGCGCCGTTGTCCTCTCTTATTTGAGAAGGCGTGAGGGCTGTCCCGTTCAATTTTACAGTGACGCTTATATCCTTCCCGGCATCTTTGTTGTCTTTGGGATAAACCCAGAAAAAGTCTATAGTATCGCTCTGCCCGGCGCTGATATTCCTCAGATGCGATGAAAAGCTAACCGTCGGGGGAGCGGTATCCGGGAGTATGTTTATATCAAAACGCGCCGAGCGCATATTTTCTTTTTTGGCGACAACTGTATGAAAGCCGAGCTCGGTAATTCTAACTGTAGCCTTGCCGTTGGTATCGGTTGAAATCGCCTTTCCTCCCGCGTAGTACTGCTGGCCGTCCACATAGATGGCGGCGCCGCTTACGGCCTTAATCTCATACTCCGATTTTTCGCTGTCGAACACATGCCCGTTTAATGTGAGTTCTACTTCCTGGCCCTCGCATACCTCTATTTCGTGTGGTTTGAAAACAGAAGTGTTTAATCCCGCAGAAGACCTCGGTATTTCAAGCCACGCATAGATGAAATCGCCGGCATCCCTGCCCAAATAAACCGTTATATTCTCATAGTTGTGTATATTGCGCGATGTCATGTCGCCAATGGGCAGGCCGTCTTCCACTGAGCACAGCCATTTTTCATTGCTGCCGGAATCGGCCGTTTCGCTGCCGATTGAATCAAAGCCCTGGGCGTTTTCCTCATAAGGTATATTTTTTTGTTCCAGGGCGATCTTGACTGCGTCTTTTACCGTAGCGGAGCTGCTGCCTCCCGGCACCTGAACGACGGTTTTCGGCAGGATCAGCCCGCTTTTACCCTCCACGCTTACGGCGACACCCACAGCACCGGGCTGTTCTTTATCTCCCCATCTGTATATGGAACCCTTTCCATCGAGAAAATACAGATACTGGGCAAGGGCGTACAAAGCCTGTTCTGTAGCCATCCCGTTTGATGTCGCCTCGGACATGATGTGCTTGAATCCGCCGTCAGACGCTTTAAACCTCAATATGGCCTGAACAAGATTGCCTCCGTCCTTTGTGAATTTGGGGCCGGTGGGATCCATCCCATTGGTGCACAACCCCATGATGACCTGGGCACAGCTTTCAGAATTTGTACTGCCCCATGAATCATATCCGCCATCACTTCTTTGAATGCTGGACAAATAATCCACAGCCCTGTCCACTGCGGACTTTACATCTTCCCTCAGATTGTAGTATGTAGCCAGGGCTGTCATGGCCATGCCTGTTATATCGGGATCTCCTGTATCTCCGCTCAAGGCCCATCCTCCGGTGCTGCATTCATGCCCCAGGATAAATTCGATCATCTTCTCCCTGGTCCATCTTGCGTCAGAAGGCACATCATAATTGCCCGCATCAACTGCTATAAGTCCGAATATTACGGCGTTTATGCCCTGGGAAGCGAGATCCGCATTATATATCTGCTTTATCATATTGTAGCCGCCTATATTTGTGGGATCTCCACCTGCTGCCAGGATCCCAAGGGTCATTCTCTCAAATTCTGTTGGTTTTATCTTAAATGCCTGAGTATGGTTGCTCGGATTGTTCAAGACTTGCGCCACAGAGTCAAGGTAATCATCAGGAATCATGTCCTGCTTGCCTGACCTTGCAAGGCCAACTGCCACCCAATCCATGCTGTAATGGTTGTTCATCGCAATAACAGCGGCGCTGTCTATGGCACTTTCCACCTGTCGCCTCAAGTTGTCTTCCGCTGCAGCAAAATCACCAGGATGATAAAAAGACATCCCCGTGAAAGCAATAATGAGCACAATGCTCAATATCATCCTTAGGGTTTTTTTTATAGTTTTCATGCTCGTTCCATCCCCCTTTTTTTGCATTGCTTTGCTTACACAAGGCCGTTCAGGCTGCAGTTTTCCTGCTGCAGCCTGAACATAACGGGCCGCCTTTACTTCATTATGAGTTTATACAACCTGTAGAGGATTACCGCTGTCTCTGCGCGGCTGGCTTTCTGCTCCGGCAAAAATCTGCCGCCATCAGATCCCGTGATTATTCCTTCTTTAACTGCTGTTGCAGCATAATCCATGGCCCATGAAGCTATGCTGCTGCCGTCTTTGAATCTTGCAAGTTGCATTTTATCCGCAAGCTTGAAGCCTTGTTTTGTCAAAAGTTTGCCTATGATGGTCGCCATTTCCTGCCTCGTGATATTTCCCTCAGGGTCAAATGTATCGGAGGTTTTGCCATTTATAAGCTTCTGGTTGTAGGCTGCACTCACAGCTTCATAATACCATTTGCCGATCTCCACATCCTTGAATGGAATGGAGGAACCTGGCCGGTATTTGAGCATCCTTGCGACGAGCGCCGCAAATTCTGCCCTGGTTATGTTTGCATCCGGAACAAATTGAGTTTCATTCTTGCCGTTTATTATGCCCTTTCCTGCCATGGTTTCTATAGCGTCTTTTGCCCAGGCAATCCGGCCTATATCGCTGAAAGTTTTTATGCTAGGTTTTGCAAAGTATTTGCTGAAATGGTCGGCGATAAAGGTTACTGTTTTGCTGGCAGCATCGTATATGCCGCCCACAGGTTCTATGCTTCCGTCGTCTTTTATCAGAAATACGGTAATTTTGTCTCCGTCTGTTGTGTTTTTGTCGTATGGTATGCTCACTTTTATCGGTTGGTTGAAGGTGTTTATGGTCTTGTCTCCTGCTTTTGCAGTCAATTCTATTATTGTGCTGCCTTCCGGCACGTTCGCCCTGGCAGTTTCTGAAAGCTCATTGTAGTCAAGCCTTGCTGCCGCCAGGGTTATTTCGCTCCCTTGTGCGCTTTGCCCGAAGGTGTCCACAGTTAATGTAAAGGATGCTATGCCGGTGTTTATTTGAATCAATGCCGCACGGGTCATGAGCTGGTTTGTTTCTGGGTTTAATTTTATTTCTATCTGTTTGGAATCGCTTGAAGGTATTTCTACGATCACTTTCTTTTCTTCTTCGGGCAGGTTTTCAAGGTTGTTCACTGCTTTTTCGAGGCTGTCGGCATTTAGTGCAACACTCGTTTTTCTGTCGGTCGTTGTTATGTTGGCGCTGCCGAGTTGGATTTTGCCTCCGCTTATTTTATCCTGAGTTGTTGAAACGGTCTCTGTTTTGCTGGTGGCGTTGCCGGAAGATGAGCTTCCGCCTCCTCCGCCACCACCATTGCTGTCTCCTCCACCGCCGCTGCCGCCACCGTCGCCGGAATCGGGCGGGTTGTACGTCACGGTATATGTCTTAGTCGACTGGTTTCCCGCGCTGTCATAAGCAGTTATTGTAATGGTGTTGGAGCCTTGTTTCAACGATACGATATATGTGCCGTTCGTGCCGCTTATCGCCGTGCCGTTGAGTTTGACCTTTGGAACGACCGCGCCGTCTCTGTCGTCTGTCACCGTCACGGTGAAGGTTAGGGTTGCCGTCTGCACGCTCATGCCGTCGACAAGGCCGCTCACTTCTATCTCTGGTGCAGTGGTGTCGGGCTCTGTCGGTCTGGTGTATGTTATTGTGTATATCTTTTCGGCTTTATTGCCTGCTGTATCAGCGGCCTCTATTGTTATGGTGTTTTGACCCTCAGTTAATGTGCAGGTGTAAGTTCCGCCATCCCCCGCTTCTAGTTCTGTGCCGTTGCGTGTAACCTTTGGAACGACCGCGCCGTCTCTGTCGTCTGTCACCGTCACGGTGAAGGTTAGGGTTGCCGTCTGCACGCTCATGCCGTCGACAAGGCCGCTCACCTCTATCTCTGGCGCCGTAGTGTCGGGCTGTTCAGTGTAGTTGTAATATATCGTATATGTTTTGGTCTCCGCCTGGTTTCCCGCTGAATCTGCTGCATCTATCGTGACTACGTTTTTCCCTGTTGCAAATTCCAGGAGGTAGCTGCCTTTTTTACCTTCTTCAATGGCCACGCCGTTGAGCCTCACCTGAGGTGTTATTTTGCCATCCCGGTCATCAAAAGCTTCTACCATGATGCTGCGCAGGGATGATGTTACTGTCATCGCCTGGCTTTGATCCTGTGCAAGGCCGTATACGGAGATTTCCGGCGGCATGTCCGCTTCATCAGGATCGTATACGTTGATTTTCACAGGTGCGGGCCTCACTATATCCACTGCCGGATCGCAATCGGCGGAGATGGTATATTCCCCCGGGGTTTTAAATTTTATCGTAATATTTCCGGAATCATCCATGCCAAGGCATTCAAATTCATCGGTGATTGTGCCTTCTTGGCAGGCTATCTTCTCTCCCCCGCCTTTCTGTACATACAGGGTGAGGCCGCCAAGCATGTTTTCAATGCTTCCCGTCTGGTTCATGTCCGCACGGTAGCCATTCAGCCCGATACTTACACAGCCGCTCTTTTCTACTGTAGTCTTGTCCACAGTTATGAAGGAATAATATACTTCGGTATAGTCTCTGACGTATTCCCATACTATGTCTTCTCCCCCTTTGAGAACATATGCCTGGCATCCAAAGCTTGGGAGAGTTCCGTCAACATAGTAATACCAGCCCGAATTTATGCCCTGGCCGAATTCCCTATCACCGTCTATCATTGCGACATACAGGGACCAGCCGTAGTCCTGAAGGTCCAGGCCGTTTACATGATCCTTGCAGTCATATCCAGCATCTTCCAGGGCCTTTACCAGTGCATGGGCAACCGTCGGATATTTAAGCCTATCGGGCCCCCAGCCGCTGGACGGCGTCGCAGAACCTCCGGAAGCGCTGCCCAGATACGGAGTGAGATCAAGTCTCGATGCATCGACTGTTACCACGGTTTCAGGCAGTATGGTGTGATCGTAGCCCTCTACCCTGATTCTGGCGGTCGCCACCGTGGACCTCTTTTCATCGCTGCTCACCGGCCCCGGGGTATAGTCTATATCTGTCAATGCACTGCCGATGTAGTAAAGGTTAAGGGATTTTGTGCCTTCTATCAGCAATACACCCGGAATGGGGCTGAAAATGTCTGACAAAACATCCCCCTCAGAACCGGGAATATACACGAGGCTCCATTCCCCGCCCTGATAGCGGAAAAGATAGCCTCCACAGACAGCGTAAAGTTCTCCGGAAACACTTTTGGCAAATGAATCTATATATCCGGGTGTTGGAACATCGCTCCAGGTGCTGCCGTCGTAATGCTTTATTGTGCTTATGTTATAAGCATAAATGTCGTCGGCGGAATTCCCCCACATGCCGGTATAATTTCCGCTGTATATTCTGCTCCATGTAAGTCCATCGTAATGGTATATGCCGCAGCTTCCGGCAGCGTATATGTCATTTGCGGCAAATCCCAGGATTTTTACGATTCCGGAGGTTGTTTGCCCGCTATCCAGCGGAAGATTCTCCTGCCTCCATGAAACCCCGTCAAAGCAATAAACTTTTCCGTCATTTTGGCCGGCAGCGTACACCCTGCCATCCGGGCTCACCCAGGCACCGCCGACATAACCATACGGAACACCCAGAGCCGTACCTTCTACCATGTCCCAGGAATAATAATCACCGTGGTTGATATATTTTGCAACATAAGCGCCGTTCACGCTGCTGCTGTTCATTACGGCGCAAAGCTCGCCAGCGGCATTCTTCCACACCGCAGCACACTCTTTGTTTTCATTGAGTGTCTGTTCATAGAATTTGAATACGCCTGCACCTTCATAGTAAATAATGCCGTGCTCTGTACCCCCGTACATCTCGGTGGGGGAATATCCCGTCATGTATTTTATATTCCCTCCGACCTGATAAGTTCCCTCCGGCTCCCATTGATCCCGGTAAAGCGCATTTCTCAGGAAGGGGATTTCCAGGACAGCCGCGGGCTCCACATCCACGGATACGGTCATGCTGTTATTTCCAGGATTGGCGTCGACTTTCCCCCCTGTCAACTGGGCCTCCACCCTCAGGTCAAAACTGCCGGAGCTTGTAGGGATCCATAAAAAGAGCATTGAATTACTATTACCAGGGCTTAAATTAATATCAAGAACCTTGGAGGAAATCTCCTGGTCTCCAGCGTACAGCTTCAGTCTGACAGTTCCCGCATTCAAATCGACGTTGCCGTTGTTTTTCACATAGCAAATTATCCTATGGCTGCAGCCCTGATAGTACAGGTCATCCCAGGAAAAAGGCGGTTGAATGTCAATCGATGATACGGCTATGTCTTTAATTCCCTGAATAAATCTGGCAGTCACGCTGGTATCCGATGTCATGACCATGCAGTTGTATGTGCCTTTGCCTCGGATGTCTCCTTGCCATGAGTCAAAAAGATAGTCCTCGGCAGGCACCGCCTTCAACAGAACAGTCTCCATATAATCATACGCAGTCTTGGAGGGACACGCTTCTATGCTGCCGCCTTCCGGATCCGATATGGACAGAGTCAGCTTTGAAAAGGTGATGGGAATAGCTTTTTGATTATTAAACTCGTTGCATTCGTTTATTTCATTATCGCTGTCCACCACCGCGCGGATCATTGTGTACTTTGCTCCGTCCGGCGGTACCAGAGTGAAGCTGACGTCCATGGTATCACCGGCATACACTGCAGCGTACACTGAAGTAGCAACGCTTTGGATGTAACCATTGTCATATTCGCTGCACAGCCTTATTTCGAATCCCCCTGGCGCCTCCTCTATTCCTTTGTTCCTGATTGTCACCGTTACCGGGAAGGAGCCGCCGGAGTAGACGGCCGAAGCCACGGTAACGTCCTCCGGCACCAGATCGGGTAAAATCTCTCCTTTGCTGTATTTGTAAAGGTAGTTTGTTGTTGAACTGGAGTAAGCTATATAAACGTCTCCGTTTTCAGCGACCTCGGAGTAATAAACATCCACGGGGGCATTTATCAGCTCCCATGATGTCCCATCATAGTGAAGGATTTCTTTTTTATAAACTGAAAAGGCGTAGATATCCGGTCCGTTTCCCTTAACTTTGTTAAAGGTTGTAGTCGTAAGCCCGCTGGTAACGGCAGCCCATTTGCTGCCGTCGAAGTGCACCACTGTGCCATTTTCACCGCAGGCGTATACATCGTCGCGGGAAGTGCCCCATACGCCGTACAGCTTTTGCCCGACGCCTGTGTCTATCTTCGACCAGCGCTTGCCGTCAAAATGCAGCAGTACGCCTTTGCCGTAATAACCAGATGCAACGTAAATATCTGCAGGATCTGACCCCCATAAGGACTCACAGCTCCAATTACTTCCTATATCATCACGATCGGGCACTAGCGTCCGCCAAACATTAAAATCTTTATCATATATATTTAAATAACCCCCATTTGCATAAATGCAACTCTCATTAAAGCCCAGAAATATTTTAACCCGCTGTAATGCGGTGCCATCGGATAAATTTACAGGTTCATCTTCAAAACGGTTCTCCTGCAAATTAAACACCCTTATGGGACCGTTATAAAATCCACAGTAAAGCTTACCCTGTATCTCGCACATGCCGGTGATCTGGTCGCCGGTCATCCCTTCAGTGTGAGGAATCTCCCCCAAATCGACAGGAGCGCTGTCTCCGGGGCTTAGCCTGTAAAGCCTCCCATATCCTCCCTTCCAAAATCTTATACCGAAATACAAATCTCCCGAGGGGCTGCTGTATAAAGAACTCACGCCCGCTCCGTCCGGAAGGAAGGAAGAGATGTCGGTCCATTCCACCGCTGCGCAGGCCTTCGTCATAAATACCGAAGGGCCGCACATGCATGCAGCAACTGCAAGAAGGAATACAATGCCAAACAGTATGACCCTGATTCTTATCAGCCGATTCATAAACATCCAATCTCCTTTATTTGAGATTTGTGATTTAGCGATCGATTGATGAAGGTCGCACAGCGCCCTTCATCAATGCATGTTGCATCATTTTTTCAGCCGCTGCGCTGAAAATCAATATGCGAAGTATATGGTCCCGAGGTCGTTGCCCCACACCGCGTATTCACCGGAAACCCCCATGCCCTGGAGGGTGAAGGAGTTTTCGGGCGAGGTGCCAGAAGGAATCGACCAGACTAAAGAGGCCGCGTTTCCATCATCGCGGATGCAGTAGCCCTTGCCGTTGGTGCCGTTTGTCGTGAAGTAGATGTACTTGTTTGTGCCATCATAATATACCACCGGCGACGACTGAACCCCTCCAGCCGTTGGGACATCGTAGGTCCATATGATCGAACCGCTGTCGGCGTTGATGCAGTAAACCTTGGGCTGGCTGTCGCTGACCCCTCCCTTGCCCACATAGATCCTGCCATCGTAGTATACCGGCGTGGAGGTTGAGTAGCCGATGGAGGTATGCCATGCATGATTCAATGTCCCATCAGAGCTGTCAATAGTCAGGCACCACAGGTAGCCGCTGGAACCGGAGGTGGAACGGTCGGTAAAGTAAATCCTGTCGTTATTTGAGTCGGGTACATCTCTATAACAAATGGAAGAGCGTATATAGCCAGCATCTGAAGCATAACCTCTTTGATCGGTTTTAATGTTATAACTGTTTACTTCTTCCGTCATGCTGCTTTTGTTCAGCACATGTATTGTGGAATTGTCCCCGCCGAAGACGATGTAGTTGCCTACTAGGGCGGCCCCGGCCCAGTAGTAGCCTTCTGCAGGATTGTTTGTTGAAAAAGATGTATAGGTACCGTCGGCCACATTCACTTTATAGTATTTGCCCTCCACTCCGCCCTTCCAGCTTCCCAGATAGATGTAACCGTCATCGTAAAGAAGGGGAGTGTTGAACTGACCACCGTCACCGATTTCAGCTATTGTGGACACGGTTGGATTGCTGCCGTCTATGCCGGTTATCTTCTTTACCTTGAGGTTTTCCGCATACAGGCAGCAGTCATCCAAGAGCGCATACGCCGTGCTGCCCGAGCCGCTTTTGAACTCCGGTTGGAATTTCACCAGGTAGGTATCGGTCTCGTTTGCTGTAAACGGGAAGAATGCCGTCACATCCGTGTTTATATAGCTCCAGTCGCCGGTGTATGAAAAGCTCACGTATTTCAATTCGGTCCAGGTGCTTCCCCCGTTGTTGGAAGCAAGGACTCTGCCCTTGAGGCCCGAAGGATTGTTAGAGCCGCTGCCCTTGAGGAATTTTATCCTCATTGCCATCCTGACCTTGTCGTTTTTGTTGAGGGTTACCTGCTGGTATACCCCCGCTTTTGTCAAAGTGTTACCCGCACTCTGATTGATTTTTACGCAGCCGTCACCTCCGTTGGCGTCCCAAGCGATCGTGGGGCTGCCCGTATCAACATAGGTGGTCCAGTTGGCTGTACTGCTGTCAAAGCCGGTATTCAGAAGTTTCTGCACTATGTCGCTTATGCCCAGGTACATGGTGCTACCGACTATGACCGGAGTAGCAAGCTGGAAACCGCCGTTGTTGTCCACTACAACGCCGTCTGTCCATCCGCTGGGAACGCTCCTGTCGCTGCATTTGAACTTATGCACTCTGGATGTGCCATCTTCTCCTGTGTTCAGCACATAGGCATATTCATCATTGCCTTCCTTTACCACCAGGGGCGGCACATCGGTGCCGCAAATCGACGCATGCGTCAGATTGTTGACCGTTGCAACATTGGGATTGCTGTTTGTAGGCGGGCTGTCAGGGCTTAGAACTACCCCGCTGTTGCTGTTGTCCTTCTGGAATCTGGGCCAGTCGGCGGCAAATGCCGAAGAGGCGGCAAATACCACCAGCATCAGCGTTAGAAAGGCCGCCAGCAATTTCTTCCCCATGCTTGAACCTGTTAACATTTTTTAATAACCCCCTTAATTTTAAGTCAATTAATGTTGACCAATATTGACACATAAACATTTGTCTGCTTCCCAAAACGTCCTCGCATGGTAAAGCAATATGCTCAATGCACAATTATTATAGGCTTCCTCCAGGATGCCGTTTGTTCTATCCCGCCCGATATATTGCCCGAGCCAAAATATTTCGCCTTTACGCTGATATAGCAGAGCGTGGGAATCCTTACCCGGGGCACGGTAATCGTTGCATTTCCGCTGTCATCCGTCTCTGCTGAGGCAAGTTCAGCCCCATCTGAAGCCCTGTTCAATGTTACTTCAGCGCCTGATAGTTCTGTAAATGGCAGCAGGTTCCACGTCCAAAGGTCTTCGTATTTCTGTCCCTTTACATTTACATTGATGGTCTGTCCTCTAAAATACAGGAGCTTGATGTCTTTATAGTTGCTCATGATGGTGTACCACGTCTCCGTAGGGATGGCGTAGTACCATGTCACTTTATCTCCGCTTTCAAGCGTGTAGGCTCCGGCTCCAACCGAAGGAAGTTCATCATTTTGAGGACTTCCGGGCTGGTCTTCTGCCGGCCATACGCGGTACATCCAGCCGGAGTAATAAAGATTATTGGGCTGAAAATACCCCGCCTGCTGTCCGCCTATTTCAGTTACATATGCTGATGCTCCGCTTCCCGATACCGTATAGCTGATATTATTGTGCTGGCATGCCTCCTCCAGGGCATCAAGTACCGTGTAGCCGGTATTATCGGTGAGTTTTACTTTATAGTTGTTCAGGATCACACCTCCGTCGCCATCGTCATATCCCAGTATTCGCACCGTGACCCATATGCCTCCCGTGCACCTGACGGACTCTTCTTCCTCAATAGCTTTTCTAAGCTCCTGCACCTGCTGCAGCTCTTTTTCGTTTAAACTCTGCAGCTGATTTTCCTGTGTTGCCCCGCTGCTGTTCGCCATGGCAAGATTTCCTGCTATTGTCACTGTCAACGCGATTGTAAGCAGCACAGCAAACAGTTTTTTTGCAAATAACGAGTTTTTCATAAAAAAGCATCTCCTTTCAATAATCAACTCTATTTTGGCGCTCATTGATTCTTCCCTCGATTTTTAAATAACCGTCAAAACCACCCCCATATGCAAAACTGTATATTCCTGCATATACATTCATTTGCATGCAAAAATCCCCGGCTTCCGTTGAAAGCCGGGGTACGAAGATTATGTAAAACCCGATTCCACCTGTTCAGACTTTGCACTCACTGTCGGCCTTTTCTCGGAAGGCTGTGATATGCCGATAAGGCAGGTCTCCTGGCTCGTGGTTCCTCGCTGCTTTTCCCCTTCCCGGAGAATATCCAGTGGCTTTTGAAAAGCATCTCCCCACTCACAGTGGCCGGACCGCCCAGGATTTTCACCCGGTTCCCTTTTAAAATCCATCCCTCTCTCGGATTACCTTATCGGTGTGGTCTATTAAATTTTCACGTTGTTCTGAACAGCACTTAATATAACGTGATATAAATTAGTTTTCACATCTGAATATCTATATGGCAAAACGGCAAGGCGGGAATGAAATTTTATTTGAAATGAAGATAGCAACAGAACCAAATTTAATACTGGGTATCATATAAAACAAAAAGCACCGCCATTTCAGGCAGTGCTTCCGTTGTTCGGTCGGCGCCGCTTTGCAACTATTTTCTTCGTTTCTCCATTTATTGCTTGTCCATCGATTTCATTTTCTATATTATACCAAAATTCGCATATTGTCAAGATATCATTTAAAGGTAGTCGGGGTTGAATAAATAAAGTCAAACAGCAGTTCATATTTTTCACTGTTTTAAAAATCTATCGAGGTCGCTCAAAGACTCAATGTCAAAAATGTTTTCAGCTATTAATTCAAGAGTCGGCCTGGCCTGACCCAGTATTCTTGCTTTATACTCAGAGGGTAGTTCTCCAAGTTTTTTGTACAGTTGCCTGATTATGGTCTCAGCCATGCCCTTCCCTATGCCTTTTTCAATACCTTTTTCAACGCCCTTCTCGAGTCCTTTTTCCAAACCTTCTTCGAACCCTCTTTTGTATATCTCAGGGTCGATTATCATTTTTGCCATTTCATTCACCTCCTGCTCAATATCTTTTAACTCTTCGCTGAACAGTTCTCCAGCCAGGTTGCTCAGTTCCAGAAGTATTCTGTTGCATTCTTCTATGATAAGGTCATCTGTTTCAATGGCATCTTTTAATTCTCTTATTATGCTCTCTATTACTTCTGTTATCTTCCTTCTGTATTCGTTTTGAAGCTTTGCTATTTCTTCTTCATGAAGTTTTCTTCTTTTCAGGTTTTCGAGTTCCTCACTTAAGTTTATTATCCGCAGCGGGAGCATGATGTAAAGCTTTTGCCTTTTATAATAGTCCAGATCGTATTCCCAGATCTTGAATGTGGGCACTATGTATTTTATTTTCTGTTCTGTATACGGCATTCTTATTGTAAGGTTTAGTTTATCAGGTATGGATTCGTTGTGTTTTAAAAATATGATAATTTGAGATGGAAATTCTACGGTTATTTCTTCATCTAGTTTTAGGTTGCTGTAGTCCAGGTTGTCTATGGCTATTCTAAATCCGTAATCTATCATGCGGATTATTAGTGTCCTGTCGTTTAATGTCTGGAATTCTATGTGGTATTTTGTTTTTTGTTCATTTATTTCTATACTCAAGACGGTGTCTGCTATGGCGGTGGTTTTGTCCAGCCTTATGTATTCTCGATTAAGTTGTTCTATTTTCGCGTCTTCTTTGAAGTTCTTTTTAAAAAGGGCGTTTATGGCGCATATTGTTAGTCTCGTCGAAATGTTAAACAGGTTTTTCAGGATTTTATCATAATGAATAACACTCTTTTTTCCGTTTTCCATATCAATCTCCCTTTATATTTATACTATCATCCTTAGTGATGATTTTCAATAATGTTACTTTTTAATTTTCAAAACAAAAAAGACCCTGCTTTGAAGCAGGGCTGGTGATATGTGGTTTGATTGAACATTATACTAATATTCGTACATTGTCAAGGTCATTTAATGGCAATCAGAGCTGAACGAATATGAATTCGCCTGTCTTTAGCCGTATTCTCTATTCAATCCCCATATATTCCCTCAGCCGAACCACCGCCCAGGAGCACTGGGCTCGGGTAGCAGGCTTTTTGGCGTCAAAACCAGGCCATACAAAGCCGTGTTTTTGAGCCGCCCCGATGTATCCATCTGCCCAGTTGTCTTTACTCTCTTTCAAGGCAGCCGCCTCTTCCTCGAGCCCCGCAGTCCTCACCAGCATGGCCATGAGCTGTTCGCCCGTAATGCTCTGGCCGGGCGAAAAGGTTTTTTCGCCGGTGCCGCTGACAAAACCCTTTTCCGCACACAGCCCGATGCATCCATCAGCCCAGTGGCCTTCCGGCACATCGGAAAACATCACGGAGCCTTTTTCATCATGGCTCTCTTTCTTCATGCCTAGGCCGTATACCAGGTACTTCGAAAACTCTGCCCTCGTCACAGGCTGTTCCGGCCCGAAGGTTCCGTCGGCTCTGCCCGATAAAACATAGTCGTAAACCAATTCCATGGTCTCGGAAAAACCAAAGTCTCCGGGCTTGTAATCCGAAAACAGGTGTTTTTCAGCTTCCGGACGGTATTTTTCATGCAGCATGGCGTATGCAGCTTTCCCATTGTATGCGTCAGCCATCGCATATAGGGCTTCATATGTAGATATTCCGTTATCATATACCGGAAGGTTGTCCTCCTCGCTTAGCACATGGGTGAAGCTGCCGTCCGGGAGCTGGAACCGAAGCATGGCACTCACCGGGTTGCCCCCAGAGGGCTTTGTCCATTCCGGCCCCATGGGATCTTGGCCCAGAAGTGTCAGTGCCTGAATAACCCACGCGCAGCTTTCTGGGTTTTCGGTACCCCATGAATAAAATCCGCCATTGTCAAGCTGTTTTTCTTTTAAAAATTGCAATGCCCTTGCCACATGCGGATTTGACTCATCTTCCCCAAGGATGGCAAATGCCATGAGCGCTGCGGCCGTCATATCCACATCTGACTCCACCAGATCATAATCCGCAGGGTCATCGAAGTACTTCACATCCCAGGTGAATCCCCCGTCCTTGTGCTGCTGATTTTCCAACCATTCCAGGCACTTGTCCCGGTTGGGAATGGGCTCTCCCGCACAGTAAAGAGCAATAATGCCGAAAATGTGGGCGTTTACCAGGTCTTCGCCCACGGGTTTTCCGGTTTTGTTGTCGGCTACTGAGTCGGCAAAGTGGCCGCTGGGCAACATGGTATTCTTGACTATCTCCACCAGATTGAGGCCGCCAAAGTTCCTGGGATCTTTTCCTGCGGCGCATATCCCAATAATGGTTCGCTGGAAGTCGGTGTTCTTGGTCTTGGAAAGCCCGACCCCATTTTTGACCTCCTGCTCTCGCCAGTAAGCGCCGTTTTTCCCGTCGGCGGTGGTCCATTTGGGGCCGCTAACATCTTCCCCGAATCCGAAAAGCCCCAGCGCAGGCCAGTCAAGCACACCTTTAAACTGCTCCTTTTTAAATGTGTTGTAGTAATAATCGATGGTTTTCTGAGCGGCAGCGCGCACATCCTCCCGGGTAATGCTGCTCTGCGCCGCCCGTAGGCTGCCCGGATGCATGGTAAAAAGAATCAGCATCAGCACGAGCAGCAAAGCGGGTGCTTTAAATATTTTGTTTTGCAACCTTACCCACCCCTTTTTTTAATGTTTGATTTCGGTGTAGAAAGTCACTTTGCTGCCAGAGATGGCCCCGCACCTCCGCTTGTCCTGCCGCTCTAGAGTTTAGTCCTGCGCTTCGGGGAAGTTCGCCGGCAATTCGGCGTCCTGTCTCGGATGCCGGCCAGCGGGCATGGATGCCCGCTGCTTCCCCCGGGGACCCACCGAAGGTGGGTGTTGTTCTAAACTCAAGAGCGGCGACGGCCTCGCTAAACGGTGCGCTTAGCCATCTCTGCCCGATCGGAATCATATTTTTATAAATACAAGCTTATGTTGCAGTTAACAACCGGTTTGCCAAAAATAAAAGCACCACCTTTTCAGGCAGTGCTTCCGTTGTTCGGTCGGCGCCGCACAATAACAATCTCATCAGCTTGTCTGTAATATATATTATATCAAAATTCGCACATCGTCAAGATTTTTAATAAGTTTTAATTATTCCATAATACAATTCTTTGTCTATTCACGCTTTTTCATTGCAAAAACTTTCTTGTCCAGATATCCATGGTGAAAAACAGCAGGGCCAGCGGCAACAATATATAGTCCAGAGGGCTTTGGCTCCAGTTTTTTTTCTGCAGGGGTAAACGAAAGACATCCGTGTCCTTATTGGCTATGCCTCCTTTTGCGAGGAGGTACGCCGCCTGGCTGCCTTCTGTCCCGATGCTGTATTCGGGCGAATAATCCAAATGGATTATTCGAGAGGCTTTTTTTAAAACTTTTCCATCCTTTATCAGGCTTGCTGCCAGCAAATACTCTCCCGGCTTTTCCATGGCAATGTTTCCTTCGAACTGGCCGGGTCTTATTTGAACAAGAGGAATTTTTTTCATGAATCCTTCGCTGCTTTGGAGGCTGGCTTCCACCGACTGGCCCGGGTCATTAATATTTGTGGCCACATATACTTGTGCATCGCATCCCCTGCGGGTAATTCTCACATCCATGTCGTCCTCTTCTTTTAAAGCAAGGCAAGAGTTTATAAGACTCCCCCATTCGCGCTGGAAGCCTTCCCACATAATCCAGTCCCTGCTCCACTGGCCGCTTAAATCAGAGGTCCATACCGCCACTTTTCCCAGGCCATAGAACCACTGTGCCAGCACCGGGTCATCGGAATCGCTTTTCAATACAAGCTCTGCTTTTTGTTTGATGCCGGTAGCTGTATACCCGTACAGCGCCGGGAGTCGTTCGTTTTTAAAGAGTTCGCCCGAATCGGCTTTTTCAGGAATAAACCTGTCATTATTCAGGTATTTTTTTGTGCCGAGGTAAGTTTCTTTTGTGAATAGTTCGGGTATGTCGTACAAATTTTCCGCCACATAGCTTCTGCCTCCGCCCTGCTGGGCCAGGGCCCTGAGCATGGAAGCGTCCGCATCCTTGCCGACGGCCACAGTGGATAGAGTTATGTTTGCCCTTTTCAATCTTTCCAATATGCTTTCATACCCGCTCTTTTCCGCCTGGCCGTCGCTGAGCAGGATGATGTGCCTCACTTTCACGTCAGCATCTTCAAGGGCTTCCACGGCCTTTTCCATGGCCGGAAGTATAAGCGTGCCGCCTTTGGGCGCCAGCCTTTCCATCTCCTGCCGGACTTTTTCTTTGTCCCCCACGGAGCTGAAAGGCACAACCCACTCCACCACATCGGAAAAGCCTATCACCCCCATTTCGTCCTGCGATTCCAGCACCTGTGCCGCCTTTACGGCAGCCTGCTTTACCAGATCGATTTTCCTTGCGCCCGCGCTTTCTTCGTCCATGCTGCCCGAGCAGTCCAGCACCAGCACCAGACCCGTATCGGGCTGCCTTCTTTTCCCTTTCGGCGTACACGATACCGGCAACATTTTTTCCAGCAGGGTGTCTTTGTAGCCGCCGGGCGCAAACGAGTTTTCCCCGCCCACCACGATTAAACCCGTGCCTTTTTCCCTCACGCAAAGTTCAAGGTTTTTTTCAAAATTTTCCGATAGTCTGTCATGGGGCACATCTGCCAGTATAATCTCGCTGAAGGATGAAAGAAATGTGAGAGTGTCCGGCACCCTACCCGGAGCATAGGTTTTATGTTCCAAGCCCAGGCTGTCAAGGAGGTGCTCGACGTTTTTGACATTTTTTTCTTCGCCCACCACCAGGACAGACGGCATGCCTTTTATTGACGGCACTAGGGTGAATGTATTGTTTTGAGGGCAGGTGTCTTCCTGAAAGTGTATCTCCCCCTTAAAGGAGGGAACCTTTTTTTCCCCTAAGTCCACTTCAAATTCATACACGCTGGTGCCTTTCTGCACCCGGCGGGGCTGCTGCATTATTAAATCATCGTCTCTGTAAAGGTAAAAATAGCCTTCGGTTTCCATGTTTGAATCCAGCGTTATCTTCAATGGCGCCTTTTCCCCGGGGTGAAGGTTTTCCGGCAGCTCTATGGACGTCAGCTGCACATCCCCGTCCTGCGAGGGATTCAAACGGTAGAGCACCGCATTTATCCCGCTTTGTTCCATGCTCTTCCACACCCTTGCCGCACTGCCGATGTTTTCTTTTCCGTCGGTGAAGACCACCAGCCTCTTGTTGACATTGGAGGGAAAGTAATCCCGGCAAAATTCCAGCGCTTTTTCAAGATTGGTGGTTTCTGGGTCGGGCGCTGTCTGCAGTTTTATCTGTCGGGGCTCGCCGGTAAAGGCCATCTCTATCATGGGTTCTTTGGCAAAGCTTACCACCGCCACCCTATCTCGCGCTTTTTTGTTGTTCAGCTGACGGTTTATATATTCCTCCACCTCGCTCTGATTCTGGCTGGCGCTCAGCGAACGGTCCACCAGGAATATTGTGGCTGTAATCCTGCTCGGCATAATAAGCCTCGCCCCGGCCAGGGCCAGCAGGAGGCATGCAAGGGTGGCAAATCGAAACGCAGCCCACAGGATGAATTTTTTTCTGGAAAAAGCCCTGTAAAAAATCCCGGCGCAAAAGATATAATAAAGCAGCACTGCCGAAGCTACTGCTATTGTTATGGTATCCATCGATGAATCAAAGCTCACGCCTGTAGACCTCCAGTTCCAGCGCCATGAAAACCATGGCTGTCAGTGCGAACATGCGGCCGACATCCCGGGCAACGGGATTCATCCCGGCTGCACCCTTTCGAGCAGCTCCCTTTCGGTCAAGGAATTCGGCTCCGGTGACGAAGGTTTGGGGGGGATTTGCTTCAAAGCTTTTCGCCATGCCTTCCGAAAGCCATTTTATAGAGCGGTGAACTAGCACCGGAAAAGCGGGGGTCATGACCATGTTGGTTTTTGAAAAATCTATGGAAGAGATTATCTGCCGCCGGCCGTTTTCATCCCCGCAAATCATGACAGGCCTTCCGTCGGCCAGCAGCACGCTCTTAAAACTATCTTTTTGTTTCAGAAAAAGGCCCTTGTCCGCATAGATACCTGCCAGAGCAAGGCCGGACGATATGGAGGAGTTACCCGGCTGTAAAGGCACGGCATGGTCAAAAGCCACTCCGCAGTCGTTCTCATCCGGATACAGCTTCCACACGCCGCATTCCTCCGGAAGATGCACCGGACCCTGCTTTTGGGCCAGTACGAATATGTCGAAGGTTTTTTTTATGTCGTCGAATGATTTAGCCTTCTCGAAGTGTATCTCTGCCATGGACTGCAGTGCTGCCTTCATATAAGGGTTTTCCCCTATCATCACAACTTTTGTTTTATATTCATCCCCCAGGGGCAGCACATAGCTGTCGTCTTCAGCCAGCATGTCTGTGCCTATTATGCTCAGCCTCACCATATCCGGAATCCGATCCAGCTCAAAGCTTATGTATTGTTCCCCTCCGGATGGAACGTATGCCCTGCCTATTATTTTCTCGCCCCGATCATCTTCGGCCTTTACGGCAATGGTTTTGTCTTTGTCCGAGTAATTTTTCAACCTGCACAAAAGAGTTCGGGAGTAGTAATCGAAGCTTGCTCCGGTGATGCCCGCATCGTCCAGCCTTCCGCCTATTTTTATGGAAGTTGTGCCAAAGCCCAAATCCTTGTCCGTGAACACCACCTTTTCGCCTGGGTAAGTTTCCAACACTGCTGCTACTTTTTGCGCATCCAGGCTATCTGATGTGCATGTGAGCCCCTGCAGCGCCTTTTGCGCCCTGCTTTTTTCCGCATCCCGCACGTACTCCTCCGCGCCGTTTTTTAGAAGCAGAAGACTTACAGCCGCATTAGCCGGCAGGGCTTTTATATACTCCTGCGCTGCAGCCTTCGCTTCCTCAAAGCGCGTTACTCCGTTTTCCCGGGCGTTCATGGAAATGGAGCCGTCCAGGGCTATAACCACTCTTTTTTCCTGCTCTCCCCTTGTCAGCAGGGGTTTTGCGGAGGACAGCACCAGCATCAGCGCGCAGGCAAGCTGCATCGCAAGTAGCAGGTTCTGCCTCAGGCGGCTCACGTTAAGACCCGCTTCTTCCACTATCGCTTCATCCCACATTTTTATCCAAGAAACCCTATATTCTGCCGCCTGTTTTTTTCTGAGATAAAAAATTGCAATAACGGCGAGGAAAATTCCGTACAAGAGGTTAAACGGCTGTGCAAAGCTCATACGTACACCCCCGGTATGCTCTTTATGAGCTTTACGGGCGATTCTTCGCATTCAGCCATGAAATAGCCCATGCCCCTCGACATGCACATATATTTAATGCGGCTCATGAATTCCGTCATGCGGCGCCGGTATTTTTCCTTCAGCTGCCGGGTGGCACGGATTCTCCGAACAGCGCCCGTTTCCATGTCTATCAGTTTTAAATCGCCTTCTATGGAAGGAGATATTTCCTCCTGCGCCAGGGTCTGCACCAGCACGCTGTACTGTGTGTCCTTCCCGAGGAAATCCACGGATTTTTCAACCCTTTCCCCGAAAAAATCGGAGATTACGTACGTCATAGCTGTGCTGCCGGTCATCGTCTCCATTATTCTTTCAAAATCGGCAGCACCTTCGGGCTTTATATCCTGCAGTAGGCGCACAAGCTCGAAAAAGCCTTCAATGCCTGCCTTCTCCTGTTTGAGCACCTTCATTTTTTGTCCTGCCAGCACAAAACTCAAGCGGTCACCCTGTTTTAAGGCGATATGGCTCAGGCCCAGCGATATTAGTTTTGCCGCTTCCCACTTACACCGGCCTCCGAAACCCATGGAAGCGCTGGCATCCAGAATTATCCTCACGTGCATTTGTTTTTCTTCGGTAAATTCTTTGACAAAAAGCTGCTCTGTTCTGGCATACGCCTTCCAGTCGATTTTTCTTATGTCTTCTCCGGGAATGTAGCCGTGATGGCCGTAAAATTCCTGCGAATACCCCGCTCCCGCTCCCCGGTGCACGCCGGTTCCTCCTTTGATCACTGCCACCGGCAGGGCGAGCTTTAACCGCGCCATTTCCCTCAGAAAATCCTCCATGTCACTTTATCCTCCTGAGGATTTCATCCAGAATCACGTCGGCATCGACTTTTTCTGCAGAAGCCTTGAAATTTAGAAATATCCTGTGCCGCAGGGCAGGATATGCCATTTTTGCCACATCTTCAAAGGACGCGTTGAATCTCCCCTCTGCCAGCGCCCTAACCCTGGCACCCCTGAGCACAGCCTGCAGGCCACGGGGGCTTGCTCCGCAATTCACATACTCCTTTACAATGCTCAAGGAAGTTCTGTCAGGATGGGTTTCCAGCATGAGCCTGACGGCTTTCTCCTTGACGCTGGCTGCCACAGGAACCTGCGCCGCATGGTTCTGCCAGGCAAGAATATCTTCCCGGCAGGCCAGCTTTCTTATTTCCGGCTCTTCGCTTCTGTCGACCGTCACATCCAGTATGCGGTATATATCCTTCTCGGAGGGCAGGCTTATTTTCAACTTGAACATGAAACGGTCCAACTGCGCTTCCGGTAGGCGATAGGTTCCCTCCATCTCCAGGGGGTTCTGAGTGGCCAGAACAAAAAAGGGGTCGGGCAGCCTGAAGGTGTTTCGGCCTACGGTGACGGTCTTTTCCTGCATGGCCTCCAGCATGGCGCTCTGGGTTTTGGGCGTGGCCCGGTTGATTTCATCGGCCAGTATCATTGAACTGAATATGGGGCCTTCCTGAAATTCAAAAGCAAGGCCGCTTTCACTTTTATTCACTATGTACGTGCCGGTGATGTCCACGGGCATGAGATCGGGCGTGAACTGTATCCTGGAAAAGGGCAGGTCCAGCACCCTTGCAAAAGTCTTCACCATGACGGTTTTGCCCAGACCCGGCGCCCCTTCCATCAGCACGCTGCCGCCCGCGATAATGGCAATAAGAATATTTCTTATGATTTCGTCCTGCCCTACCACCTGTTTCTGTACCTCTTTTTCCACCCCTTCAAAAAAATTTCTGAAATTTCTCACATCGCTGCTTTCCATTCAAAGGCCCCCGTTCAGTCTGCTAAAGTATTCCAGCACTAGCGGCCTTTCTGCCGCCGGAATTTCGTATTTATCCACGTATTTCATGCCTTCGGCCAGAAATTGCCGGTAAAGGGTTTGTGCGTTTGTGAATTCGCCTTTTATCTCAATTGTTCTGTCAGACTTTTTTTCTTGTATTTTCCCCCCGCTCTGCCACTGGCCTTTTACCTCCTCCGAATATGCTTCTCCGGCATCGGGAAGCGGCGAGGCTGCTTCTTTCTGCACTTTCCCCATCTGCCCCTGCCTGCCGTCGACCGCTCTCTCCGGCACGGCGCTGCCTCCCACCGCCTCCCGGCTGTCCGAAGCCATCATGCCCTCTCCTCCGGATGCCACCGAAGAAACGCCTGGGCTGCCGGGCTCTCCATTTTTCATTCCCTCATTATTTCCCCCTTCGGTAAAGGCGCTGCTCTTATTCTGGTCTCCATAACCTTCAAAACCGCTGCCCGCCTTTGCCAGCAGCCTCTCCTTCAAGCTCTGCAGCTTTGTCTCCACGTTTTCGGCGTAAGACTTTTGGCTTGCGCCCGATGCCGGACGGGTGAACTGTTTTAAGAAAGAAGCCAGCAGTTTTCCGTCCAGCTCGCCTTTTTCGGCTGCTGTTTTTATTTTTTCGAGCAGCCTTTCTGCATCGCCGCCTTCTTGCAGTTTAATCCTGCCCCGGAATTTATCTATATTTTCCAGCACTTTTTGCTGCGCTTGACGGCTGAGCGCCTTATTCTCCACAGCCCGGGCCGCGCCCTCGGCATCGCCTTGCTCCAGAAGCTGCTTTGCCTCATCAAAGTCATTCCCCGCTCCGTCGAATATACCGGCAAGACCCTTCGCGCCATTTGCATCCCCGCCGTATTCATGCGACCCAAGTTTTTTCTGGGTCTGCGAAACATCATACGCCGCCTGTTCGAAGCTCGTGCTTTTTTCCATCTTCTCCGCCAGGTCGTACAGAAGGCGAGACAATTTTTGGTCGGGCTGCCCGGCGCTGTCTCGATTCTCATCATCAGAAGTTTTTTCTATCCTTTCTGCCAGCTCTTTCAGGTTTTCAGCCTCGGCCTTCAAATCCTCGCGCACGCTCTGCATCTGGGCAGCCTGCTCCATCCGGGGGGATGGAATCAATAATATGCCGGCTGAAACCATCAAAATCAAAAAACAGTGCCAAAGTCTTTTCCAGCAAACTGACGGCCTGTATTTTTTTGCTGGATTGAATTTTTCCACCGCTTCCAGCACTTCTTCCCTGAAAGCTTCCAGCACATGACCGCTTTTGCCAATGCATTCCAGATATGCGGACAGCCTGTCATGAAAACCCATGGCATCTGCCACCAGGGCTGCATCCTTCATGCCCGGTCGGCGCAATACACCGGCGCAAAGGCCCGCAAAAGCAAATACGGCTGCTCCGGCTTTGACTTTTTGTAGGAAATACGTGATAGCGACGAGGTGTGAGGCTGCCGCCATGATAAACACATACCATGCCCACAGCAGCGCAGAGCCGATAAGGCTGTCGGCGATGGCGCAAAACCACATTTTAAACCTTATTTTCTCTATGGCACATATGACCGGATCTTTCACAGACAAGGGTTTTCCGCTGGCACCCACGATACGTTGCATTTTAGCTACTCCTTTTGCCGTGTTTTGGCAGCCCATATGAAAGCAACCAAGGATACCGCTGCCCAGAATACAATGCACTGCATGAAAGGCATGTATCCCTGCTGCACGGAGCCGCCGCTCTGAGCATTCAAAATTCCGGCCTGGGCCAGAGCCGGCGAAAGGAAAAACTGCCATGGTATCCTTCTGTCAAAAACTGTGGTTATCACCGTCTGATTATATTCAATGTAAAGGTAGGTTAAAACGGGAACGACTATGAGCACTGTAAAAATGAAAACCGCCAGAGTCAGCCCCCGCCATCTCTCATCGATTTTCAGCGCCTTCAATAAATCTTTGACCGCAAGCAAAGCCATGCCCCACGATGTTTGAATGGCCAGCGGTATGGCGAAATTCACCCCTTCAAGCTTTCCCATCACAAAAATTGCCAGCATGAGCGGCAGCTGGGAAAAAGTGAATGTCGCTGCCTGAAAACACAGTTTCACGCCTTTCATGCCTTCCCGCCCGCCCTCTGTTTCCCAGAAGGGCAGCAGAACTGAAAATAGGAGAAAGGAAAAGAGAGCAAAATACATGTACCCGCGGCTGTAAAGCTCGGGATGATATCCCTCCATGCGCAGGGGCACAGCAGAAATGTACAGCGCCGCTGCCGCTGAAATCATACCCAGGTAAACGAGCATTATTATTTGATTTTCCCTTTCGATATCCAGCAAGTCTTTTATGAAAGCAAGGCACTTATTTTTTTCCATGGCTGCTGTATGCACCCTTCACATAAATCTCCGGAAAAATCACCCTTGAATCGCATTGAATTTTCATAAGCAGCGGCCCTTCCGACGTGCTGTGCACCAGTCTTTCACCCCGAAGCGTGCCACCGTCGAAGGCTTCCCACGCGGAATCGCTCCAGTCGTATATCTGAATGCTATTATGCTCCGAAGGCTCGATGTAAAAATCAATCTCTTCGGCTCCGAAATCCGGCGGAAGCGGATAATACAGCAAAACCTGTCCGGTATCCTGCGGCACGAACTCCCTCCGGCCTAAAGACCATGCCTCGCCGCTTGCCAATGCCGCGGGTTTTATGTAACCCCACGGGAAAAGTATTTTACCGCCATCCCAGGTCAAATTCACATTAAAAACATGCAGGGTGCAGGATTTGAGATTTCTCTTTCTTCCATCCACTTCGGCCTTGACCTGTTCCTGCCCAAAACCGAAAAGCTTGCCTCCAGAAGCCCCGTCCTCCAGATTGCCAAAATAGTATTCCAACAGCGCTCTCTCAGGGGTGCCAAGGCCCGAAAGTCTTTCAACCTCCTGCAGAAAGTTGAAATCTCCCATCCCCCTCAATCCGTAATCGAGCCGGTACTTTACCTGCACTTCTTCCCTGCCGTCAATGTCTCCCAAGTTGATAAAGGTATCGCCCAGCACCAGAAAACATTTGTTCAATCTGTATGGAAACGGATTTTTTATGGTTCCGTGGAGAATCTCTTCTCTGGTAAGTTTTAGTTCAAATTCTGCCAAATCACACTTTTCTGCTGAAGCGCCGAAAACATAATGGGGGCCGTCTCCCGAAAAAACCACTCTGCCCTCGCCGGGCATGTATTCGCACGAAGCGTCCGGCGGACACATAGCCTCCCCCGACGGCATGCTGACGGCACAGGTTTTCCCGTGGGCGGGATATACGCCGATCAAAACGTATGATTCAGCGGTATTTTTACTCCCCCAAAGCTTTACGGCAGCCGATGCTGCGGAGGTATCCCGCAGCCCCGCCCCCAGCGCCGCGATGTAAAAAACGGCGCAAAAGCCTGCCACTGCTGCGGAAAAAAACCACTTCCTTTTTTTTGACAAATAAATCGAAAAACACCCCACTGCAAGATACAGAAGCATCAATAACAGCATTAAGTAAAACATTCTATGCGAGGGTCTCAGGCTTTCATCCACCACAGAATATAGACTCTCTGCTCCGGCAAGTCTGTTTGAAATGCTGCTTTTGCCCCACATTCTGTTTATCATGGGAGTCGTTAAATGCTTTCGCACAAGAGCCGCCACGTACTTCGTGTCAGCTTCTTCCAAATCCTGCTGGACGAAAATCACCGCTCCCTTTCCCCAGGCGATGGTCGACGTCCCGGGAAACTCAAAAAGCCCTTTCAAATTTTTATAGGCGTACTTTTTTGCGCCTATCAAAATGCAATTTCCCTTTGAAACCCATCGCTTCAAAGCATTCTGCATCCCGTCATCGAGCCGGGATGCGTCGAAATCGTCTATGATTATTATGTTGAAGCTGTCCAGGGCTTCATCGGTCAAATCCTTCTCTTCGTCCAGCGCTGCCGCGAAAGTCTTTCGCGCACCGATAATTGAAAAATCTGCAGAATTCATATATTTATATTTCTCGGGCTCATCGCTAAGCACACCGATGAAAACGCTGTTTTCCGGCAAAACTTCAGGTTTAGCCGCTACCTGTCCAAGAATCTGCCCGTCTTTTTCAAAGCGGGCTGAAATCTGAATGTCCGGTTTATAGACCGGCACGAAAAAGCGGACTGTTTTCCTGCTGTTTTCCGGTATTTGCAATGAATATGCATACGAGTTCCCGCCCGCCTCCACCTTTAAAACGCCATCCGCACCGCCTTCGCCTGCCTCAACTTCCACGGCCACAGGGTTTGTGCAGCCCATTTTGCATTTTCCTTCAAAACCGGCTTTCACGGATACGCTCATGGCCGGCATTGCCCTGGCGCATGTTTGCAGCGCGGGCCAGAAAAACACCAGCGCCGCCAGCAGGAGCGCCGTGCATGAGGAAAAGCCTGGCCTTCTTGCAATATTATTCGCCATAAGGAATATGTATCACCCCGTTTTCTGTAATCACCGCCCCAAAACAGCCGCTAATAGATTCGGGATGGTTGAGGATAGTGTCAAAAGCCATTTTATACCCTTTGTCATCCGTGCCGGTGACAAGCCATATGGGGTTCAAGCTGCCTATGGTAGCGCCGTAGGCATAAATGGCCCCGGCCTTGTCATGGCTGCTCACCGCTTTGCCTTTGAAGTTTAAAGCCTGGAGCTTGCCGTCTTCAAATTTGGCGTAAACTCCCACCAGCTTGTTTTTGGTATTGATATCCTTGAGATAATCGTTCCCCTGAACGAGGCTGTCCCACTTGCCCAGCAAAATGTAGTATTTTTTAGGCGTCTGAATTACAGAAGCATCGAACTCAGCAATATCCACCTGCTTTACTCCTTTATCTTCCAGGCTTTTCTTTAATTTTTCCGCATCTTCTTTGCAACCTTCGGTATACATAATCACCGTGCCCGGATTTTTGCCACCGTATCCGCCTTTAAAGGGCTGCGGGTACGAACCTATGATTGCTGGGATGAACATTGTCACGCTCCAGTCGTGATAATCCCACCATATGACATCGCCCGGCTGAGGCCTGTATTCTGCAACGCCAACAGGCGCCAATATACCGTTCACCCAGTAAAACCAGTCCAGCTTTTTTCTATCCTTGCCGGTGTAAAAAGTGTAATGGGACTCCAGGCCGTTGATGGCGTTTACAAACCCTCCTCCATAGGCGGTCTGTATGTCCAGGTTCCGGAACATAACTTCCATTCCCACTTCGTCTCTTACCAGCCCCACATTTTTGGCAAAAATTTTTTTATGGCCAAAATCCCGGGTGACGATTAAGTCCACTTTATACGGGCTTTCTATATCGCCCGTCGCTTTGTATTCCCGGGAATTTTCAGACGCAGGGGTGCCCTCCTTATATTTCACCTCTCCCTGCACCGGGCCCTTGTAGCCTTTATATATTGTTGCGGCATCAGACTGAACGTCAGTTTTTGCTATCGAACTGGCTTTATTATCCAATTTTTTATCCGAGGGCTGCTCTTTATTTTGCGGCGTAGCTGGATTTTTTGAGATATCCTGTTTTTCGGGCGATTTTTGTTCTGGGGAGTCTTTCACATCGGACTCTTTCACACCACCCAATTCCTCAACTTCTTTTTTATCCGAGTCCTTCAAAGCCGCTTTCATGTATTCATCCGGACTTTTGGCGTCAGGAGCAGCGGCCCGTTCATTTTCGCCGATGTTGGTGACCACCCTGGGCCTTTCCTGCCCGCAGGCGGAAATCATCGCCAAAATCAAAAGGGATATCAACAAAAAAGTTGAAAAGCTCTTAAGCCTTTGGCTCATCCAACTGCACCTCCAAAAAATAAAGCACCGTCTGTTTCAGACAGTGCTTCCGTTGTTCGGTCAGCATTTGTCAAAGCTTAATCGACTTTTTTATTTCCTCGATCCGCACAGGCTGCTTGTCCTGTATAAATATCTTGATCTCGCCGTAATTTATCTCCCGAAGAAAGCTCAGCAGCCTTTTTTCCTTCTCGGTCAGCGCACCCTTGGCCAATTCGTCCTTATCATTCATGGAATCCCTTCTTGCCGCAACTATGCCTTTTCCTCGGTGCGCCGCAATCCAGCAGGCTTGTTTTTTTCACATCTCTTTTTGTAAATACCATAACAAAACACCCTCCCTATCATCCGTAGAGTTTTGAGGTGCAAAAAACAGGCAGGTCTTCTGGCTCGAGCTTCATCGCCCTTTCCGCCTTCCCGGTTACCCAGTGGCGTTTTAGGAAAGGGCTCCTCTCACACAGCGGCGGGACCGCGCGGGATTTTCACCCGACTTCCCTTTTCACCGGCCATGGCCCAAATACCCACGCCGGCACCTGTTTTCTAAACTTCAAATATATGATATACCAACCATTTTTTGTTGTCAACACTTAATCCGCATTTGCAAATGTATTACAGCTCTCCTTTACCCTATTTTTGTATTCTTTTGACAATGTCCCTATCTTGCTGCCGTATTTTCCAAAAAGATCCTTGCCCAATTCATAGGGGTTTTCAATTTTTTCATAGTGTGATAATAAGCTTTTCTTGGGATGCGCGTTATGCCTTTTTCGGAAACCCTGCTTTATTCGGGATACGCTAATTTGAAACTTACGGAAATTTTCATCGCCGCGATTTTTTTCGCTTCTTCAGGCGCATTGATGGATCTTGCCATGGATATATCGGCGGCCATATAGGAGCTGGTTAAAAAAATCCCAGCATTTCTACCAATTATTTAAAAAACATTTTAAATATGCTGTTCAATATGAAGCATAAAACAATTCCGGGGGCGGTGTTTATGAAAAAAGCAATCAGGGGCCATTTTACACTCCGCGTCTCCTTATATATAGTAAGGAGCGTCGTCCCGCATGGGAAATGATTCAAGCAAAAAAGCATGGTGCACACAGCAGTGAGCCAGGTCCATCCGTTGGCCACGAACAATTCGCGCATGGCATTTAAGCTGTCCAGTTCAACCATATGACCGTAAGACATGTAACTCATAATGAGGATGGGAATTACTATTTCATTGGCAGGAAAGCCCAGTATAAAGGCCATAAGGATAAATCCGTCAAGGCCGAACAGACGGGCAGCTGGATCCAGAAACATGGCGCAGTGCTGGAGCAAGCTCATGTTGCCCGCATAAGTATTGGCCAAAAGCCATGTAATAAGACCTGCCGGTGCTGCGACCATTACAGCCCTGCCCAGAACGAATAAAGTCCTGTCATAAATGGAGCGGACGATGATCCTCCCCAGCTGCGGCTTCCTGTAGGGAGGCATTTCCAGGGTGAATGCCGAAGGCAAGCCCTTCAGTATGGTAATGGACAGAATCTTTGATGCCGCAAGGGTTATTACTATTCCCAGGATAATTACTCCGATGATCGATAATGCTGCAACCGCTGCTTTATATTTTCCTGCTCCACCTGCAATAAAAATCATCGCCAGGGCTATGAGAGTTGGGAAACGCCCGTTGCAGGGCACGTAGTTATTTGTCAAAATTGCAATGAGCCGTTCGCGCGGGGAATCGATTATCCTGCAGGCAATGACACCGGCAGCATTGCAGCCGAAGCCCATGCACATGGTCAGCGCCTGTTTTCCGTGAGCACAAGCCTTCTTAAAAAAATTATCCAGGTTGAAGGCAACCCTGGGCAGATAACCCAGATCTTCTAGCATGGTAAATAATGGAAAAAATATAGCCATCGGCGGCAGCATTACCGATACGACCCAGGCTGTTGTGCGGTACATGCCCAGAACCAGAGCCCCGTGAAGCCTTTCAGGCAGGCCCGCCCATACGAAAAAGTCCGTCAGGCGGGATTCTATCCAGAAAAGCCTCAGGGCTAATACCTGCGAAGGATAATTGGCTCCTTGAAGAGTGAGCCAGAACACGCACCCCAGCACGGCAATCATAACGGGAATGCCAAAGGTGCGGGAAGTAAGGATGTTATCTATTTTACGGTCGAATTGGTTATACTGCATATCTTCATATACCACTACTATTTTGCAAATCTCTTCAGCCTTTTTTACGATGCTCGCCACAATTCTGTCCCGAACCTCATCTCCTTTTATATCATTTTGTTTTAAGTATTGTTCCATTTTTTTCAATGCACAGCAAATGTCGGCGCTTTCTTCCGGACTTTGCCCGGTATATTTTTTGAACGAATCAAGAACTGTTTTGTCTTTTTCAATCAATCTCAAAGCAAGCCATCTGCTGTTAATATCTGCCGTTATATTTTTCTCAATATAGGGTTGAATTAGCCGGACCGCGCCTTCCACAACATCATCATAAACAACTTTTATGGGATTGACTTTCGTGAAGCCGGCAACCATTCTGTACATCGTATCCTTCAGCTGCCCCATGCCACGCCCATCCCTCGCATTTGTACCTACCACAGGCACGCCGAGCAGTTCTGACAATTTGTTTAAATCAATGCGGATTTTTTTCCTTTCAGCTTCATCCAGAAGGTTCACACAGACAATGACATCATCTGTAATTTCTAGTATTTGCAGGACCAGATTCAAATTCCTCTCAAGGCACGTTGCATCCACAACTACCACTACTGCATCTGGCATGCCAAAGCAGATAAAATCTCTTGCTACTTCTTCTTCTGCAGAATTTGCAAAAAGAGAATAGGTTCCTGGCAGATCTACCAATGTGAAATTTCTATTGTTATGAGTAAATCTGCCTCGGGCATTCGTTACCGTCTTCCCCGGCCAGTTTCCGGTATGCTGGTTCGACCCTGTAAGACTGTTGAATACTGTGCTTTTACCTGTGTTTGGATTCCCCGCCAGTGCAATCACAAAATTATCAGGCGATTTCGTCTGCTCCTGTAATATTTCTTTCATCAATCCCAGCCCTGTGGACTGGTGTGTCAGACCCATCGCAAAATCTCCCCTCCCTAGGTTTATGCCAGCTCCACCAATATGTTCGAGGCTTCCTCGGAGCGAAGTGCGATCACTGCGCCTCGAATTTCATAAGCCACCGGATCCCCCGAAGGGCTCTTCCTCAGCGCTTCGACTTTTGTATCACAGACAAGCCCCAGGTCCATCATTCTTCTCCTGATATTGCCGCAGGCAGTCAGTTTACGGACTTTCCCGAAGCTCCCGATCGGCAGGTTATTTAAAGGAATCAAGTTTTCCATAATGCTCACCTCTGAAAAGTCATATTTCTTGGATTCATAAAATAAGTTAGGAATGAGAAAAACTTTTTCTCACTCCTAACTTATGATCTATCGGCTCCATTTGTTACACCTGGCCGGGATCGGGTTTGCATAAGTGCATTATTTATTTTTATGAAAGGCAGCGATTTATGATGGAAAGCAATAAGGAATTTCATACTGTTAGGGGTTACGAAATCCTCAAAAAAGGCAAAAAAAATCTTACACCCAGCATGGAAGACTATCTTGAGATGATATACAGAAGTTGTTCTACGGAAGGATACGTGCGCATCAACCAGCTGGCGGAACAACTCAACGTCAAGGCATCTTCCGCATCAAAAGTTGTCCAAAAGCTTGCCCAAATGGGGTATCTTGCTTATGAGAAATACGGCATCATCCAGATGACTCAAAAAGGAACGATTTTGGGCAGTTTTCTGCTGAACAGGCATAAAACCGTGGAAAACTTTTTAATAAATCTCGGAGTCAAGGATACAGTCCTGGTCGACACTGAAATGATCGAACATCATATCAGCATGGATACTCTTGAAAAAATAGAAAGATTAAATGATTTTTTAGATGCAAATCCAGAGATAGCTGAAAAGCTTCGTCAGTTTGATAAGAATTGTAATAGCAAAGATAATGATTCTGAAAAATCATAAATGGAAATCATAAAATAGTTTAATAAATCTATCTCACATATCTCACATAAAAAAATAAAAGCCTCTTCGCTTAAAAAATATATTAAGCGAAGAGGCTTTTAACTAATAACTTATGGTTTATATATGGGTTATTGTGTTTTTTTAATTTTCTTCATTTGAATACATTTACACGATGAATGCATATTGGCACAAATTCCTCCAAAAATGGAAAACAAACCCCAAAATAATGGCTTAGATAATATTCCTAATGGAGATGGATTGCTTACAGGCAGCAGATAAATTCCCCATGATACCAGATAACATCCTCCTATTATACAAATATGCCCAAAAATTGCAAGCTTCCTATCCACTATCTTTATCACCTCCTTTGCATTATAATAATACAGTACAGAAAAAATGCTTTTCAGCAAAGCTAAGAACAGCCTAAAACTAACACCTGAAAAACAAATGAAAGGAGTAATTACTCAATTGTCTAACAAAAAAGCCTGTGTTTTGCTATTGTCATAATTACAATTGCTTTGTATATTTTGTTCAATAATATCAATTTTGTCAAATCGGTTAAGCTGTTTAATTCAATGGTAGATGCCGGTGATTTCTACGATAATGACAATGACGATTACAGCAGTATAGCTATGCATCAATGGTTCCAACTATATGCCGACAACCCAAATCTTCGGCCCAGGACGCCACCTATTGTACGAGCAATGGCAGGATTGGGCTATGATGCCGTAGTGCTGGGAAATCACGAATTTGTAGCGAATGACAAGGATTCCTTAGGTGAACTGCTGTTAGATTTCACCGATTACAATATACCGGTTTTATCAGCCAATCTGTATACATCGTTAGGTCCATATAAGGTCAATTACATCAATCCTTACATAATTAAAAATGTTGAAACGGAGCAGGGAGTTTTAAATGTCGGTATTCTTGGCCTTACCATTAAGGAGGTGGGCGAAACTCAACGGCAGCAGGAACTAAGTGATTTGCCGCAATATAAAGGGACTTTAGAATTAACGGATATTGTTCAAGAAGTCAAGAGCAAAAAATGGCCTGAGCTAATGAGATACAATGGAGCCGACGTTGTCATTGCCGTCGTTCATGCCGGTGAAGAATCTACCAAATCAAAAAAACCCCGGCAACAGAATTAAATCAGTTGCCGCATTGATGCCATCGTAGCTGCACATACCCATGTCAATATTCCCGAACATATATATAAAAACACATCCGGACAAAATGTAATTGTAACCCAGCCTGGAAGATATGGAAAGTATATATCAAAAATCACTTTTACTTTAATAAAAATAAATGGGCATTGGAAGATATCAGGCAAAAGGAGCATTACTCAAAAAATATGGTGACTATGAAACCGGTAATCATTATTACGATATATGATAGCGAGAAGCTTTGCTCAAATCTATGACGACTATGGTTCATAGAAAAATGAGCTATATTATTTAATTTGACCTGCTTTAAAGTTCAGATGAAGCAATTGCCGTACAATTAAAGAACGGGATGAAATGTCTTAACCTGTTTAGGTAAAAACATTTTTACTTCGAACGGCAAACATGCCGTTATTTTTATATGACGCTATTTTTATTTTAATACGATTGTAATTCTTCGTAGAGAGGATAAAAACAATAGTATTCACGCAGTAATCAACCCATTTTTTCGTTTCAATTCCTCATATAGATGCCAAAAAAGCTGTTTAATATCAGCATCTGGCACAACAACACGACATAGTTTTAATTCCTTATAGGGAAGCTAAAAACTCATTGACCGGGATAAAGATGGCTCTATTGTTGCAGCGGAATTGAAATCAGGCATAAAAGGGCAAACCTTCTTGGAGTTTCAATTCCTTATAGGGAGGCTAAAAACTGGGTGGGGGAGGATATATGGAGTGATAGAACAATTTGTTTCAATTCCTTATAGGGAGGCTAAAAACGAAGGAAGTTGACGAATACATAGCAAAACTTCAGCTGTTTCAATTCCTTATAGGGAGGCTAAAAACAGGGATGATGCAGCTTGTCCGGGATAAGCACAAAAAGGTTTCAATTCCTTATAGGGAGGCTAAAAACGGAAATGGCTATGAAGAAAAGACAACAGAAAGCAAGTTTCAATTCCTTATAGGGAGGCTAAAAACCCAACGTGCTATAAAATGTGCTACAAAAGGTTCCTACGTTTCAATTCCTTATAGGGAGGCTAAAAACCTTGGTGACATGCTTTCGAGTGCTTCTTCTTGCCTAGTTTCAATTCCTTATAGGGAGGCTAAAAACCATTTATTATTACCTCCTTTTTTATTCCCTTGTTCGTTTCAATTCCTTATAGGGAGGCTAAAAACGGTAATCAAGCAGCACTCATCCACAGTCAATTTCACCGTTTCAATTCCTTATAGGGAGGCTAAAAACCAATCAATGCAGGAGGATGAAACAAACATGATCAGACGTTTCAATTCCTTATAGGGAGGCTAAAAACATCTCCTGCTCCAATCCTCTTGAAGTTCCACAATAGTTTCAATTCCTTATAGGGAGGCTAAAAACGAAGTGACATTGCAGCTATGGCGGAATGCCGGGGCCGGTTTCAATTCCTTATAGGGAGGCTAAAAACAATAATACACAACCCGCAACTTTGTCCCATCTATACGTTTCAATTCCTTATAGGGAGGCTAAAAACGAGAAGATGATTACTTTCCTGCAAGAGTAAAAAAATGGTTTCAATTCCTTATAGGGAGGCTAAAAACTTTATTCGGTTGTCGTATTGCAAATTTGCCCTCACGGGTTTCAATTCCTTATAGGGAGGCTAAAAACTGGTAAGGCGAGGCAGCGCAGAGCAAGGCAAAGGCTGTTTCAATTCCTTATAGGGAGGCTAAAAACTAAATATTATGATAAAATGTAAAATGAAAGCGAAGCCGTTTCAATTCCTTATAGGGAGGCTAAAAACGATATATTTAACGTGGGGTGTTTAATATGGACAAAGGTTTCAATTCCTTATAGGGAGGCTAAAAAC
>JARRBK010000007.1 GCA_029982615.1 Tepidanaerobacteraceae bacterium
TTCCATTTTTACGATTTTGCAAAATCCCGCCGCCATGTTTTCGCCTCAGTAAAATGGCGCTAGTTTCTTATGGTTATGCCCAGCACCGCTCCCGTTATCATCGGATCCGAAGATAATTTAATAAGAGTATCCGGGCTTCCTACCACCACAATGCCGTAATATTTAAAGCCATTTTCTTTCAGGTACTCTGCAGTCCTTTTCAGGTTGTCCGCATGGTAGCTCGGAATGCTGCCGAGATGCTCGAGTTCTTCCAAACACTCTTCTTCGCCGCTGCTGCTTGCCATGTAGGGGTTTCCCACAAGGTGTCCTGCAAGATAAGTTTTTTCCCGGTAATCTTCATCTTTAAAAACGTTTACGGCGCCCCACATCAGTTTTAAATCTTTCGGCATCACGGCTTTTATTTCATCAAGCGCCATGGGCTTTCTGAAAGACAGTGCCATTTCAACAAGATAATCTCCCGGTATGTTTTCCAGCGCATCAAAGTCTCTAATAATTTTTTCGTAATTTACTGCGGGATGATAAAATTTTAATTTTGGAACAGCATACGGGACCAGATATTCTTTAGCCCCTTCCGGAGCAGCGGCGGATATTTTCGAATATGCGCCCAAAGGCTCCCCTGTTTCAGTGTCATAAACGGCGAAGGTATTGTTCCCTTTTGTTTGCTCGCCACCCCAGGCGTCAAAATCCACAGTGACAGTTCCAGCGGGATAAGGTTTGCTGCCGAGCATCCTGAATAAATAATATTTTTTCTGACGCCCGAACAGTCTAACGTTGTAGCTTTCCCCTGAAAGCGCAAAGGTGTTGGGCTCGGTGAATTTGATAAGGTCAGGGTAAAAACTGTCTATGCGGTTTTCCTGATCCTGCAGCATCATCTCCGGGGCTACAAAAGCCAATATAAATATGCCAGCAGCCACGCCGAAAGAAATTAATATCGTGCGCAGGATGCTTTTTAAACGGGCCCCGCGCAGAAAAGATTTTTCATCGAAGTGTATGTCATCTGTGCCATTTTCCATATTCAAATTCCATATCATCTATAGGTCTTCCTCCTCTTTCAGATATTTTTTCAGCTTGTTTTTAAGCCTGCAAATCATCGTTTTGGTCGAGTCGGGAGTTATATTGAGCGCCGATGAAATTTCGGCGTTCGTCATTCCCAAATTGTACTTCATGTGAAAAAGCCTTTGTTCAGCAGCACTAAGCCTGCTGATAACTTTTGTTATTAAGTCTTTGTTTTCGATTCGATGGATTTCTGAGAGGCTGCTCATGCAAAAATCATCAATATATGCCACGTCGAATTGTTTTTTACGCTTTCGCAAAAAGTCGATGTATTTATTTTTTGCCGTCGCATAAACATAGGATTTCAATCTTCCTTCCTGAATGCCGTCCAGATGCATGTATACGAATAAAAGTGTTTCCTGCGCTGCATCTTCCGCGTCGTCATGTGACATGCCAAGTCTCAACAAGTAGTAAAATGCGATACGATACAATTCCTGCCACACAAATCCCTCCTCCTTCACTGTTTTCCTCTTTCAATTATAAAGACGTTTAAGAAAAAGAAAAGTAAACAAAAAAATGGCCGATTTTCGGCCTGAATGGTAATCGGTTTTTACAATTCGGCAACATTTTTATAGTAAAATATATAGTATAATCAGTCAGAATCGAGGCCAGCTTTATCAAAATGCCAACAAAACAGGCCAGTGGCTGAAAAGGTTGCCAGGCCCTATCACAGCGACAATACTTTTGCAAAAGAAGGGATTTTCTTGGAAGATAAAAAGCGAATCTTAATCATAGAAGATGAAAGTTCCATTTGCGACATTCTATCCTATGCTTTCCGCAAAGAAGGTTATCTGGTAAAATGCGCCTTTAAAGGGAAAGACGGATTAAGCAGAGTTGAAGGCTTTAGCCCCGACGTCATTATCCTGGACTTAATGCTTCCCGACATAAGCGGCTTTGATGTATGCAAAGAGATAACGGCAAAGTACAAGATCCCCATCATCATGCTCACCGCCAGAAGTGACATCATCGATAAAGTCTTGGGCTTGGAGCTCGGGGCCGATGACTACATTACAAAGCCCTTCGATATCCGGGAAGTGACAGCCAGGGTAAAGACGGCTTTCAGGCGCATGGAGAATTTAAGAGAAACCCTATCAAACCGTCAGATGGTTTACATCAATGATCACGTAAACATCGACAAAAAGGCCATGACGGTATATAAAGACGGCGTGGAAGTTAAGCTGAAGCCTAAAGAATACGAACTTTTATTGCTGTTTTGCGAGAATAAGGATAAAGTCTTAACCCGCGAAGAGATCCTGGATCGCGTGTGGGGTCTGGACTACGAAGGAGGCCTTCGGACCGTGGATGTACATGTGCAGAGGATTCGAAAGAAGCTGGATGTTGAAGGTGCTCCATCAATTATTGATACAGTCTTCGGCATCGGATATAAAATGAGTTGTCGGAGTTAGGTGGAGTTTTGACTCTATTCGGCCAAAGAAAGTTTCCCAAGGGTTTAACGTAGCTTTCTTATTATAGAGGCTTAAGTTTTAGTAGTGACGATCCTCGGACAAAAACGAAAGCGTGTGGTAGCTCATGACAATTTCTATCAGATATAAGTTCATTATAGGTTTTTTCGTCATTTTCGCCTTATCGGTTTATGTACTGAATTTTTTTATGAGTGATGCTCTTAATAAAAATAATCTTGAGATAATTAGTACCGATATGGCCCATCTTCAAAAATCCTCCCGGGAGTATCTGAAACAATTTTTCCTCATAAACAAGTTGTCAGGGGACTCTTTCCGGAAAGATGGCAAATATATCGTTCAGGAACTTTCCCGGAATTTCGAAGTAAATGTTGCTCTTTATGATACCCACGGCAATTTTTTATATGAGGGCATATCAAATGACCAGCCTTTTATAATCCTGAACAATCAAGAAAGCGAGATTTTAAAAAAAAGCGGCCGGCAGGACCTGGTGATGGCGTTGAATAATAAATCGGCCTTTAAAGTGAATGTCTTCGATAGAAAATATATCGTAAATTTTTCCTATCCTCTCTATATAAACGGCAGATATTACGGCATACTCCGATTTACAAGGGATTATTCCAATCTTTACACTTCTAACCTTAGAATAATGAGATGCTTTTTAATCTTTACAGTAATGCTTTTCTTTTTTGCCTTCCTGTTTTCTTATATGCTGTCTAATAAGATAATAAGGCCCATCATCGAATTGTCTACGGCATTAAAGCAGGTCGCCCTGGGTAATTATGACATAAATATCAATGCAAAGACCGGAGATGAGATAGAGGAACTTACCCGAAGTTTTCAGTATATGAAAGACAAGATAAAGGAACAGTTTGATACAATCTGCCGGGAAAAGGAAAAAGTGATGAAATTGGAAAAGACCAGAAGTGAGTTTTTCAATAATGTGACTCATGAGCTGAAAACTCCTCTTACCACCATATCGGGATACGCCCAGATCATCGGGGAAAGGGGTTTTGCAGACCGAAAGTTTCTGATGAGGGCTGCCAAAAAAATAGCATCCGAAAGTGAGCGGCTGCACCGTATGGTAGTATCGCTGATAGAAATATCGAAGAAAAATACGCTGATTGAGCCGGAACCTTTTAAAACAGTAGACTTAAAACCCTTGCTGCAAGCCCTGTGCGAAGATATGGAGCTTAAGGCCGGTAAATTTCATATGAGGATCCAGGACCAGCTCATCAGCCTGCCGGTGAACGGCAATGAAAATGAATTGAAACAGCTATTCATCAACGTGCTGGATAATGCCATAAAATATGGCAGCAGTCATTCCGTTATCCGAGTGTGGGGCACAAAGGATGCGGATTTCGCAAAAGTGGAGATAGAAAATGCGGTGGAAGGCCTGGATGATGTGGTACTGCAAAAAGCCTTTGAACCTTTCTACAGGGGAAATACTTCTGTTGAGGAAAAGGGGAGCAGCGGGCTGGGGCTTTATATTTGTAAGACTATCGTGGAAGAACATGGAGGCACCATAGAGATGACAGGGAAGGAAAATCGGGTAAAAATCACAATAAAAATTCCCCTCCGGCAATAACCCGGAAACAATTGATGCAAAAATGGAAACAGGCGTACGGTATAGTAACAGTAAAATATACATTGAGCAATCAGGGAGGAATGTTTTATGAACCGCAAAATCAAATCATTAACCGGTTGCTTGTGCCTGTGCATCATGTTTGCCGCAGCAGGCCTTGCCGGCTGTGCATTCAGGGAATATCCCGCCAGAGCAGATTCGATGGTAATTTTGAGTCAGGATGTACTCCGGCAAAGCACAATTGAAGACAAGACCGTCAAGGTGCCCCAGACCCGTGAGATTTCGCTCCAACAGTCCATAGGTTATCGAGATATCCTGGCCATCGACGGCCAACACATCTTGTATCGCAAGGACCATGTCCTTTACACCGTGGACATGAATGGCTTAAATCCTCAACTGCTGGCAAACCTTGATGTAAACGAAGCATCGAGGGATGGCAAAAAGGTGATGTATCTCGATAAAGACCAATATTTCGTATATGATTTAAAAAGCAAATCAAAGACACCATTGATCAAAAAACAAGGCCAGGACGGAGAACCTTACTTTGCCGATGAAAAAGGGGGATATGTATCCTATTTTGATTTTAAGCATTCAAATCTAAATGTTATAGATACCCAGACCAGCGAGACTCATGCTCTGGACTTTAAAAAACTATTTACCCTAGAAAACTTCATGCTGGAGGATGTCAAAATCTATATGGACAAAGTATATGTGGCTACCCATAGTAAAAAAGACGGATATGGAATTTATGAATTAAGCTTTGACGGTCAAAAAAAGGCCATCGTCCAGTACCCGCCTGAAAAACAGGACAGTGATACTTTAGCCGGATTCGACCTCATCAACGGCGGCAAAACCGTCATCTTCAACGGAACATACGATGATGAATCAGGGATATTCTTCTATGATGTAGATAAAAAGTCTCTCACGAAAGTGATATCCGGCGGCTTAGATAAAGAAGGACAATGGACCCCATTTTACAGCCTCTCCCCCGATGGCACCAAAATTGTCTTTGACAACATTGTAAGGGACAAAGACACTGTTAAAAATGATATCTATGTGGCGGATATCACCGACGGCGGGCTTTCCCAGGCTATACGAATCATGGAAAATGTCAAGATGCCTGCAGTTATCTCGCTTATGGCCCACTGGAGCGATGATTCCAGCAAATTATACATCAAGATGCCCTCATCTGGAGGTGACAGCGATCTCATTGACAAAATTCAAGAATTCGCATTTTAGGCGACAGGGGAGCGTTGTCCTTGCTGTTAAAGCTATATTTGTTGTGGGCCAAGTTGCACTACATGACTTGATCTCTTTTTAAACTGCCTCTATCCTGACCATTTATGCTGATTATTTGGTTTTCTTTTGAGCCACATAGAGGCTTAGTTCCTCTCCAGGATTTGAATTAGCTATAAATAAAACCTGATTGCCAGAAGGCGAAAAGTTACTAGATGCAATATTTAAAAAGTCGGGTGTCACTATGTCGCTCGTGTTTGTCACCACATTGAAATTCACAATTCTTTCGGGATAATACCCGCTCTTTGATTCTGTATCTGTTTGAACATATAGTATTTGATCACCGTGTGGAGGACACTCTATTTCTATTTCGCCGGTTGTATTAAAGTCTTGTACCTGATCATTGCTGATATTGATTACCTTTATTATCGGTACTAAGCCAAAGGATTCTCCAGCACTACAAGCTACAAATCGTATATTATCCTGAAACCACCAGCCTAATGTCGTTGCTTCTCCAAAAATATATGATTTTTGTTTTTTGGTGATTGGGTCTACAAAAACAAATTCATTTTGGTTTTCGTTTTCAATATGGAGAAGAAGATAACTCAATATCTTATCATCATAAGACCAAAGAGGCATTGTAGGCCGTATTTTTTTGCTATCATCGTATTTACACAGTTCGGTATCTTCAGAAGATGGGGAGCCTATTGTATGTAAATAAAGCCCTTCCTCTTTGCTATATGCTATCTGTGTTTGGCTGTATGAACTATCCCCTTCATAAGAACCTTCGGGGTAAGGTATAATTTTTTTTAATTTAAAAGACTGTTTTTCAATTTCTAATGCCATATTGTTTCCTTCTAAAAGAAAATTCCCATTAAGTAATTTTTTAAATTTCATATCCCAATTGTTACCTAGAAACTTGCCTTCAAAAATAAGAGCATAGTGTTTGTTTTTCAAGTTATAGGCATATATTTTTTCTATTACATCGGGCGAGGTCGTTTCGAGAGTAAAATTATTCATTATTACTGCTATGTTTTCTTCATCGAACCATTTGACATAAATCGGCTTAAAGTTAGGGGTTCCAATGTGCATATACGTGATCGTTTCTTTCAAATAGTCATCATATACTTGCACATAGCCACCTTCTTTTGTGCCTACAGCAATTACTTCTCCCACATGTTTATCATTTCCTGTAACATTTCTTACAGACCTGCCGTCCGTATGTCTGACGTCCACTCCTTCATGGGTTCCTCCAGGAATACCGTCATAACTACCATCCGGATCGACAGTTACGTCATCCCATTCGCCGTATAGATAATATGACCAACGTAAACGGGAAGGGAGAGGATTGGAATATTCGTTAAAATGATATTGTGCATATTTCCTTGATGCACTTGCATACCAATTAAGGGAATTTGTAGTAACATCAACATCCGGCTGGAAATATTCATTAGTACCGCCATCGTCAGGAATTGACTTTACTAAGTTATAGCCACTTGGGGGGTACCTTTACCCTTCATGGTAGCATCGCCTACAAGAGCTTCTATGGAATTGATGTCCATTTCTGCTATTTCCTCAAAGGTATATCCTAGCTGACGTAATCCCTTCATTTGGCGTTCGGATAGTTTCTTTTTATCTATTTTTTCTTTTAAATAAGCAGGAATTTTGTTTTTGGCCCAATCGGATTTTTTAGCAAATACCTCGCTATTAACTACTATACCATTTCTAAGTGTATTACGAATTGTTTCAATATCAACATTTTCGATCTCTTCATCAGTTAACCCGTATGCTCTTAAAATATTTTTCTGATTTTCTGTTAGGTCAACTTTCTTAATATCGGCCTGTGCAAATGCTGAGATAGATATAGTTAAAAGTAGTGACATAACAAGCAAGTACCAGTTTTTTCATCTTCTTAGGGGACGGTTCTTGATTTGTCGCATTATCATTTTTAAAAGACCTTCGCCCGGGAGTGGACGATCCTGCACCGCGCCGTGAATGAAGTGGCGGCATATAATACAATACGGTAAAATAGCTGGTGGTGAAAGCCGGATCCGTTGCACTTATTCGGGCGGAGTTGCTGTGCGCCAGTATGATTTGCCCGCTGGCGCCCAGCCGCTCCATACATCCATTTCATCGGCCTTTTCTGCGGGAAGGTAATGGAAAAAATCAACAGACGCTATAAACAATACTTTTTTCCCCTTGGCCAGGCCGGCCAGAAATTCCCCCAGCTCTTCAGCCCCGCTTATTCTGTCCGTCCCCGTCATCAGTATGGGGACTATCCTTGAATGCGGCATGAAGTATTTGATATAGGGCACGAGCGAGGATATGGATTCTGTTTGCATAGAAAGTTGCGTATCCACGGGTTTTATCCTTTGAGGCATGGGTTTTTATCTTTATCATGACATCCTTCGGAAAGACGGTGAGGGTTTTTGAAGCGTATATTTCTTCATCCTCGGCCTCCGCGTTGTGAATGTTGAAATATACGGCCACGGGGTACCATTCGTCGGTCTGGATGCTGGGCCTGTAAACAAGCTCCGCATGCCCGCTGCGGTCGCAGTTCAAAAAGCCCTCGCCGTCTCCGTCCGCCCCGGTTCCGTAATACCTGTACGTCAGCTTCAGGTTTGACACCGGAGTGCCTTCATAAAAACCCGCATCCACAGAAAGCCGCGCCGACTCCCAGCCGAAGATTTGCTCCCTGTCAAGCCCGATATCAATCCTGTAGGCGGGCTTGACGTATTCCCGGACATTGAAGTACGCCCTGGATATCAGCCGGTCCCCTGTCTTGAAGTCTATGCAGTAGCTTCCCGGCATAAGGTTTGCAGGTTTTTGCGAACCGTCCCGGGGCTTTGCCAGGCCCTAGACGTTTATCCTGTCGGTGGGCAGATATATGCCCCTGTCCAGAAACATGTACGACCACCAGTTGCGGTCGAAGACGCTCTGGCTGCCGGAATAGTAATAGTAGTCTTATTCTCAGTATTTTTATCCCAAATATCCGTATACTGTTCAATATAATTCACCTTCCAGTTTTGCCCTTCCCCCTTATAAGTAATTTTGTTTTCATAATCAGATTCATTTAGTATCTTTTCCAGCTCTTGTTCTGCTTTTCTTTCATAGTCTATACCGCAGCCAGCTAATACAGCAATAAATAAAACCATACTTAAAAGCAATGCTTTCTTCATAACAACACCCTCCATTCTGTTTTTAACTATCCCTCCATGTCCAATAAGGCACTATTATCGGCTCATGCGCCATGTCATCCGCATGGGCCGGCAGTGGTAGAATAAACGCAGTCACGATCATTAAGATCAAAGCCAAGATTTTCTTCAAAAATAAAAACCTCCTTAAGTTCGTCTTTTGTAATATATAACGAATCAAAAGGAGGTTTTGTTAGAAAAAATATCCTTATTTTCCAAAATTATTTTTTAACTTTACGCTTTGCATGATTTTTTTATGCTATTCCTCCCGAACCTTTTATTTGTTTATTGTCAGGACTTATAAACTTAATATAGTATTTTTTACTTCTAGACAATTTATCTATCATCCATCTGTATTCATCGTCAATATATTCTTCGAACTCCGCAACAACTTTATTTGTTTCGGACTCTATTAGCTGCATCTTTAAGTTGTGTGATGTCTTGGGTTTATCAATTGTAATACATATCGAGGGAGCAATTCCATCATCGTAAGGTATATAATTATAATCCGAATATAAATATGATTTAAAACTATACGTAAAGCTTCTACTGCCTTTTTGTAAATCCCAAGTTTTGGTTGGTATGCTTGTTCCACATGGACTTGCCTCATTATCCGTTAAAGCGCTCGCGTTTTCTGGCAATTCTTTTTTATAACCGCGCAGTCGCCTGCCTTCCAATGCCTTTATGGTATCCTCGCCTTTAATAACAATGGTTTGCACCTCTTGAGCTTTTTCCGACGATGTGTTTTTGTATGCCCTTGTAATACCCATATCCTCTAACTTCTTAATGCTTTCTTCCCCTTTAATAACAATAGATTTCACATCCTTGGTTTGTTCATTTTGCGTAATTTCACTATTACCAAGCTTAACTTTAATACCAGATACAACATCAGATGCAAAAACGATCGATGCCGATGTTAGGAAAAGTAAGCTGCAGATCAGTATTAACATGAATTTTTTTTGAGCAAACATATTGATTCCTCCTTTAAGCCTTCAAAATTATGTTTTGCAACTCGAACATAAACAAAAAGTTGTTTTTAAATTGTAATAGTGGTTATGGGCGTCATAACAAGGGCATACGATTGCGGAGTTGGTACCCGGTTGGCTGCCACATCCACTATTACTTTTTTATTTGCGGGGGCTCCCGGGATAATTGATAAAAAATCAACAGGCGTCACCTCCCTCATCGCATTGTCTTCTATAACATATAACGAATCAAAAGGAGGTTTTGTTAGAAAAAATATCCTTGTTTTGAAAAATTATTTATCGGTTTGAATGTGGTCGAGGTTAAGCTAAGCATGTTTTTCATGCGTTTGCCGTGAGAGGAGGCAGCACTTGCATTAAAATTTAGTTAATGTTATCCTAAATTCTGATGATGTTATGATTATATGACTAATATTATTTAAAACCAATCTTAAAATGCTAAGAGAGGGGCCTGATGTTTATATGCCGATACCAAAAGAAAATAAAAAATATACGTATGCTGATTATTTGACATGGCCGGAAGACGAGCGATGGGAAATTATTGACGGTATAGCATACGCACAATCTACTCCTACATGGCAACATCAAAGTATTTCCGGCGAGATATACAGGCAGATATCAAACTACCTGGTGGATAAACCTTGCAGAGTGTTTTCTTCGCCTTTTGATTTAAGGCTTCCGGAGGAAAACGAAAAGGATGAAGATACAAAAAATGTCCTTCAGCCCGATATTGTCGTGATCTGCGATAAAAAAGACCTTAAAGGGACTGGTTATTATGGGACTCCAGAGCTTATAATAGAGATAACTTCGCCTTCAACATTGAGGAAAGATAGGCTTATAAAAGTTTAATAAATATGAAAAAACCGGTATAAAGGAATATTGGATTGTAGAGCCGGAAGGGAAACTGGTTAGTGTGTTTACGCTGCAGGAAAACAAAAAGTATGGCAGACCTGAATTGTATAGCGAGAACGATAAAATAAAAGTGTCCATTTTCCCTGACCTTGTAATTGATATTACAAAGGCATTCGAAGGAATATGATGTTGCCATTTCTTTGTCAGTGGGACGGACTTGTTGACAGCAAACTAAGCGTAAAGGGATATTCTGGTGGTGTTTATTTGAAGCAAAAACTGCTTGATTTGGAGAAGCGATATGCGTTACTTTGAATATGGCGAAAAGGAAATAAATTATTTGAAAAGCAAAGACAAATTATTAGGGCAAGCTATAGACCGCATTGGGTTTGTGAAACGGAAAGTGATACCCGATTTATTTGCAGGGCTTATATATAACATCGTGGGGCAGCAAATATCCATGAAAGCAGCCGATACTATTTGGAACAGGATTGAAAAACGTTTCGGGGCTGTTACACCTGGTGTAATTCGAACTGTTACTGTGGAAGAGCTGCAAAGCACAGGTGTCAGCATGCGCAAAGCCGAATATATTAAAAAAATTGCGGATGCAATTTTGGACGGCAGCTTTTCTATAGAAGAATTATGGCATTTGGAAGATGAAGAAGTTCGTAAAAGGCTGACCTCTTTGCCAGGCGTAGGGCAGTGGACGGCAGAAATGCTGATGATTTTTTCAATGCAAAGAAAAAATATCTTGAGCTGGAATGATTTAGGCATCCGCAGGGGAATAATGCTGTTGTATAATCACACCAAATTGGATAAAGAGCTGTTTGAGAAATACAGGTTAAGATACTCCCCTTACGGCACTATAGCTTCTTTTTATCTGTGGGAAATATCCCTTGGAAGGTAAGACAATAATACAGAAGTTAATTTTGAAACGTGAATTTTTAACATTATTCAATAGAATGCTTTTATATCATCTTAAATTATACGCTTCTAAAGCCTCCTCGAGTACATCCATTCCATAATTCGCTTGTTCTTCTGTCATAACTAACGGTGGCAAAAATCGTATAACATTATTAAATATACCTGCACTTAAAAATATTACTCCTCTTTTATAAGCATAGTTAATAACATCTTTAACCAATTCAGCATAAGGTTCTTTAGTTTTCCTATCTTTCACGAATTCTACACCTAACATTGCGCCCAAACCTCTCACATCACCGATACAATCATACTTTTCTTTCATTTCAAGCAAACGATTCTTTATGATTCTACCAAGATTATTAGCTTTTTCTATTAAATCTTCCTTTTGTATTACTTCAATAACCTTTAATCCTGCTACACATCCTAATGGGCTACCCCCATAGGTTCCTCCTATTTGACCAGGAGATGGAGCATCCATGATTTCGGCTTTTCCGACCACAGCGCTTAAAGGTATGCCCGCTGCTATTGATTTAGCCATCGTAATAATATCTGGTTCAAGTTCAAAATGTTGATAAGCAAACATCTTACCTGTTCTAGCAAAGCCTGACTGTATCTCATCTACAATTAAAACAATATCATTTTCACGACATATAGACTCCAGAGCTTTAAGATATTCAGGAGGCTGAACTATAAATCCTCCCTCTCCTTGAACAGGCTCTACTATGAGTGCTCCAATCATCTCAGGAATCATTTCACTTTTTAAAAGAGACCTTAATTTTTCCACACATGCTATCCCACAGTGTGGATATTCACAACCCAATGGACATCTATAACAATAAGCCGTCGGTATTTTATATGTATCCGTACTAAATGGACCAAAACCAAATTTATAGGGTTTTACTTTACTAGTTATTGTCATAGCCATATACGTCCTACCGTGAAAGGCACATTCTAATGATATTATCCCAGGTTTATTTGTGTACCTTCTGGCAATTTTAATGGCATTTTCTACCGCTTCTGCTCCACTGTTAGCAAACATAACCTTTCTTTTAAAAGTTCCTTTTGTAAGTTCTGCCAATTTTTCTGCCAAAGCTATATATGGTTCATACATAATAACGTGGAAGCACGGATGAATATACTTGTCGAGCTGTTTATTTATAGCATTAACAACTTCATCATTGCAATGGCCAATATTTTGAACACCAATTCCAGCCGCAAAATCTATAAAAACATTCCCATCCATATCTTTGATAAGTGCTCCCTTTGCCTCTTCTATAAAAATATCTATATTACAACCCACTCCAAATGCTACATATTTTTCTCTTTTTTTTAGCAAAGCTCTAGACTTTTTTCCAGGTACATCTGTTTTAATAACAGCACACCTTTCTTCAATCACTCTTAACCCTTCCTTTCTGGTATGTAAACAACTTTTAGAATGCAAAGATGCCACCTTAAAAATAAGGTTGCATCCTTGCCTTATCAAAGTTCATTACTGCTTTATTTCAGACCATATTTCATCATATAATCTGAGTTTATCTCCCACGTCTTTTATATATTCACCTTTTTTAATAGCTTCCTCAGGAGGATACACGGCAATATTATTAATAATCTTCTTATCTATAAGTTTTCTCGCTTCCATATTAGGATTTGTATAAGGAAATGCTTTTGAAATCATAGCACTTATATCAGGTCGTAAAACAAAATTTATAAGCAGCTCTGCTTCTTTTTTATGGGGAGCGTTTTTCGGTATTACGAAATTATCTTCAAAAAGATACATCCCCTCCTCTGGAATGACAATTTGTATATCGGGATTCTCCTGCTGAGCTAAAAAAGCTTCTGCATTCCATACATATCCTGCCGCAGCTTCGCCATTTATCAATAAAGTTTTTGGACTATCGCTATCATATGCCTTTATATTAGGCATCAACTTTTCTAATTCTAACTTTGCTTTGTTAAGTACTGCAGGGTCTGTTTCATTCATAGAATAACCCATTTTTTTAAGAGTCATGCCTATTACAGCTCTTTCATCATCCAGTACAACTAATGAACTTTTCAATGTAGGATTCCACAAATCACTGTAACCTTTTATAGGGAATTTTACTTTTTTTGTATTTACGGCTATCAAAGCACTTCCTGCCATATATGGTACAGAATATTCATTACCAGGATCATAATCTTTATTAAGGTAGACATCACCAATATTCTTTAAGTTGGTTATCTTATCTTTATCAATCTTCTCTAATAAGCTTTGGTGAATCATAGTAGCCACCATATAATCACTGGCAACTGCCAAATCGTATTGACCTGTTCCACCCGCCATTATTTTTGCTAACATCTCTTCATTTGAAGAGTAAGTGCTATAGTTAACTTTAATACCATATTCCTCTTGAAATTTTTTCAGAACAGAATCAGGCATATATTCTGACCAATTGAAGAAATTCAGTTCTTTGGCATACTTTTCTTTCTGAGAATTGTCAGATGTTTTCGTATCTTTGCTATTCGTACAACCACTTAGTAGTCCGACCAACGTAACCATGATTATTACTACAACAAAAACATTTTTAACAATATTTTTCATTCATGCAAACCTCCTTTTATAACCCTCATATTCTATCTCTTTCAATACCTCAGAAAAGGCCTTGCATACATAGTCACATTGTTCTTTTTCAATGGTCAACGGCGGTTCAATACGGATAGTTTTCGCATTTATCAAGGTTCCAGCTACAAGTATTCCTTTGTCGAATAAGCCTTTCGATACTTCATAACCTGTCTTATCATCAACAAATTCAATACCGATCATTAATCCCTTTCCTCTCACCTCTGATACCTTGTCTTCGTGACCTTTTGCAGCTTCTCTCAAACCGTCTAGCAAATAATCACCCATTACTGCAGCGCGCTCAGGCAATTTTTCCTCGATTATTACATTTATTGTGGCTATAGCAGCTGCACAAGCTATAGGATTTCCTCCAAACGTTGTAGTGTGTAGAAATGGATTTTCAAACCAATTAGAAAAAACTTCCTCTGTAGCTATTGTAGCCCCTATAGGCATAACACCCCCACCCAAAGCTTTTGCTAAACACATAATATCCGGTACAACTCCATAATGTTCACAACAAAACATCTTCCCTGTCCTTCCCAGGCCAGTTTGTACTTCATCCAAAATCATAAGCGCCCCATATTTATCACACAAATCTCGCACATTTTGGAGATAATCATCTGGTGGAACTATCACTCCACCTTCGCCTTGGATAGGTTCCAGTATAACTGCTGCAACTTCTTCTCCAACCATGCTGCACGTTCTCATTATCTTTTCTAACATATCAATATCTCCAAAGAGAACGTGATAAAATCCACTAACTAATGGGAAAAATGGCTTTCTAAATGTAGCCGTCCGCATTAATTGAGAATTTGGTCCGAGCAAAATGAGAAAAATTGCAGGTATACCCCCTCTATAAATATGGATATTGAAGAGATATAAATATGTTTTAAATGCAATTTAAAAATCATTACAGAGGCTCGATACTCATAATTATGGGTTAGATGCTTTTTAAAATAAAAGTAAAAAAATAAAGTGTAATTCCTTTACACTTCTCATTTTTAAAAAATTAAACCGTTCTATTTTTTAAGAGGCCTTTGGTGGTTTTGGGTGTTATTTTTTATATTTAAGGCAGCCTCATTCAAACCATTATTTTTTATTAGAATAAACTCATTAAATAATTTTTTTCTTAGATTAAAACTATCTGCATGTTTTACATGGCCAAGCCATGACTGGATGGTGGCTTTGATCTTCTCAAGGCTGATTTTTCCCTCACGATACTTCCGCCGAAATGCCTTTAATTTACTTTTTATTCTTCTTATGCTTGACTTTCTTATCAAACGGTGTGTAGGCCATATTCTATATCCTAGAAAGTCAACCCCTTGGCTAATAGGGAATATATTTGTTTTTCTATTGAGTTTGAGGTCCAGTTTATCAGCCAAAAATCTCTCTATCTCTCTTTTAACTTTCCACAGATGTCGCTTGCTTCTCCCCAGGATGATAAAGTCATCCATGTAGCGGACATAATATTTTTCCCGAAGGACCTCTTTTACGAAATGGTCGAGCTGGTCCAGGTAAACATTAGCCCATAGTTGACTTGTTAAGTTTCCTATAGGCAGGCCCTTTGGGCTATCGCTTTCATCTCCGCCGCTATCGATAATCTCTTCAATCAACCAGAGTGTATCAGGGCAAGCTATTCGCTTTCTTATAATAGCTTTTAAAACTGAATGATTTATGCTTGGAAAATATCTAGAGATATCTGCCTTTAAGCAATAAACCCTGCCCCATTTTCTTTTAGTCTTTCGTAAGAATTTTTGTGCTCTGCTCGCACCGGCATGAGTGCCTCGACCAACACGGCAGGCATAGCTATCATATATAAATCGCTTTTCAAAAAGAGGTTCGACGACATTGCAAAGTGCATGTTGAACAACTCTGTCTTTGAATGGGAGAGCAGCTACCAGGCGTTTTTTAGGGTCATTAACCCAGAAATACCGGTACCTGCCGGTTTTATATGTCTTGTAAATAAGTTCGTTCTGTATTTCTATAAGATTGCTTTCCAGGTCAAAGGAAAACTTCAGCACTTCATCTTGATACCGTTTGTTCCTTCTGGCCTTCATATACGCCAACTCGATATTTTGGAAATCGTATATTTTGGGATATAGGTTTTTATATGTTTTGGCTATTTTCTCCGCCCCCTATATAAGGAGGGCAGCCCATGACGGTCGCAAACCTACTGGCCATGGGCTGCCTGTTTATGTTTTTTGCCGGCCGGGCTTCCGGCGCGACAGGGACCTGAACTCCTTTGCCTAAAGCACTGGACGTTGTCCCAGTAGGACCCCGCCTTCTGGCACAGTTAGGCGAAGCGGCGCGGAAGCCGATGTTGAAGTTCGTGTTCGACGGCGGATTGTTCAAGTTCAACGCAAACCCCGACCGAGCGTTCGAGCCATTGTTCCAGTTCCCACCGCGGAGGGCAGCCCGCACATTGTCAGTCCAGGCCCCAAAGTTTTTATTTCCGGTCCTTATTCTACATAATCATCATATATTAGAATGAGCACAAAATCCGGCCAATGCTGAAAACTGACAATCAGATCCACTCTTCCTGCAGCTGGTTGGAGGCGTTCTGTATTATGGCTCAACCGTTCAAGATATGCAGCAAATTCTTCCTTGGGAACTAATTGCCTCGGCAACGACTTCTCCCATTCCTCCATGCTTTCATAGCCTAAGAAGGCCTCTTCTTCGGCTTCCGTCAGCTTAGTATGGCGCACTACCACGGGGATTTTGTCTGTTAGCATAGTCATCCTCCTTTTTCCATATTGACTTAAACCAACCGCCAATTAATCTTCCGATTTCCTCCAGCATACCTGACCATATCTCGTATTTCTTTGGTGGCAAAAAGCCTAATCTCCTTGAAAGCCGGAGGTAAAACATCAGAATAGCCTTCTCTATATCTAATTCTTCAATTGTGTTTTTCTTGTAATAGCGCATATTGGCAGTGATTATTAACCGTTGGATATTGACCATTGACTTTTTCATCTCTGCGGCCAGCGTGTGTTTTTCTGACTTCGGAAATTGTTGTAAGGCCTTGTAACCATAAAGGACCATGTCCTCACATTTCTGGGCAAGTATAAAAGTTCCATCCTTGCGCTTGCCCTGGTTCGTTGTTTGCTCCATCAAAAATCAAGATCCTTTCAGAGTTGGGCCTCGCTATCGCGAGGCCATCAGATTTTCAGTAATCAGATTTCAGATTTACAGAGACAAAGCGGCGCGGAAGCCGATGCTGAAGCCCGCGCTCGACGGCGGAGTGTCCAAGTCCAACGCAAACCCCGACCGAGCGTACGAGCCATTGTTCCAGAACCCACCGCGGCGGGCAGCCCGCACACCATAGTTCCGTAACCAGAAGCCGTCCTTCCATTCCTCGCTTCCGCCAGAGGAAACGGTCGCTGGAAGTGCCAGTGCTGCCAGTTCTGCCTCTGTTCTCATCGTCAGGAACTTAGCGAATTGCGAAGCTCCATAAGTGGCGTCTGTGGACGTTGGGTTATCATTGCTCATTTGCGGAGATATCTTGGCTATGCCAGTTCCCTGGGCATGGGCAGCGACCGTCGAGCCGTTAGCGCCGCGGCTCACTGTGATACTGTTGCCGCTTACTGCGGTTATGGTCATCTGCTCAGTTTGACACTGAAGCACATCTCCTACAGCAGGGCCAGTGCAACCAGGCCCGTTAACCAGATTGGATATAGTAAACGTGGCCGGGCTGGTGGTATTGTTCAGGCCGGCATCTGCCACCTTGGCGGTCCATCCGCCAGGGATGACGCAGTAATCGGTGATCTGCTGCACCACCGCATCGTTGGCATGGGCGCTGGCCGCCGTGCCATTCTGGCCACGCTGGCAGCCAGTAAGGGTATAGGTGCCGTTGCCATTATCAACGAAGGAGGAGTAAAGCACATATTCATCTGTGTTGGTGCCCTCTGCCTTGATTAAAACCAAACCATTGCTGGCAGGCCAAAGTTCAGGGTTCTGCACGTTGTCTATGACGATGGCAGTGTCAGTAGCGGTAATGCCGTCCGCATCGTTAATGGCCGCAGTCTTAATGGCCTGGTAACGGCCGCAGTCAATTAGGAAATCCACCCATTCCCAGACGTTACCCACGATGTCAAAGATGCCGTTCGCCATCCCGTTGTGGCTATAGGAAATCGGGCCTGTGCCTGTGAGCAGGCGGGAGTGAGTCTTATTATAACTGGCCGTATAGCTTGCGACGACTGGGTCGGCAATGCCGTAATACTCCCAGGAGTCTGGGTCACGGTAGTCACGTCCCCAGTTATTATTGCCCCTGATATCATGGCCCAACAACTTAATTAAAAATACAATAGTAGCCCATTCTTTCATGGTTACCAGATGACAAGAACGGCCGTTGATTTTTCGGTTTGCACAGGCGATTTTGGCGTTATCCCAGTTTATATCGGTCCAGGGAACAACCCCTTGCTGGGATACAGCTGCAGTCTGGCCTGGGCTGTTTGCCGAAGTGCTACCCCGGCTAGCATTGGTTGCGTCGGGCTGGCTACATGGGTATTTGTCAAATATGAACCCGCCCAGTTTAAGGTCCTGGGGTGGAAATGCACCGTTATCATAAAGACCCGCAAGGATGCGGAATTTCGGAACATATATCATTTTGGAAACGACTGTCGTACCGGTACCGTCCGCCTTTGAATTATGGACTACATCCACCTCACGGGTGCCGGCAGCTATCCGGTCCCGCAGGGCTACCAGGGAGAGCTTGCTTACGTTAGCCATTTACACCACCTCCGGTAATGGAAATACCACTATATCAACTTCATCAAGATTAAGTGGCCTTTCCACCATTTCAGATATAGGTTGCCCATTTTCGTCAAATCTGCCGGTTTGAATATTGTCATATTGCTTTTCCGGCAGAAAAGCTTCAGCTATCAACCAAAAATGGTCTTTATATAGTTCCGTTGACAGTGAACCGTCCTTGTCTACATATAGCCTAAAAGGTCCGCCTTGAAATTGTGTAAGGTCTAAAGTTTTGCCCGTCACATTTAACCCACCACATTGAAAGTTCTCGACATTTAACTCGCTGGCTTTCTCTGGATTTACTTTTATAACATTATTAGGTTTATTGGGATCCTTCTGTACTATCATTCTTATTACTCCTTTCTATATATGCCAATACCATCATAACTATTATGTTATGATCTGATACCTGAAGGCTCCCATAAAACCGCCGGTATTATATACCGTAAATGCATTTGCGGCTTTGCTTATAAATACATCCCCCAGGTCGCCTCCAGTATCTGAAATTGGTATGATATTAACCATATAATTAGTATAATTTAATCCATGGCTTATAGTTTTTCCTGATGTGCTATTGAAATTGCTCTCGCCCTGTATCGTTTCTGTTTCAAGAGCCTCCAGTCTTGCCTGCAAATTTGCATATCCAGCTCTGGCGTTTGCAATTTCATTTTTAATGCTATCCTGTTGCTGCTTAAGGTACTGGGTCCTGTTTGCAAGGTTCCTGTGAGGTTTGTTATCTACACCGTCAGGCCCACCTATTACAGGATCATTGACTTCGATTTGATACACTTCATTATCCCAAGCTATTATTTCGGGAATGCCTGCCATTTTTTATTGCCCTCCTTAGATATAAATTGTCCAGATACCATCAATTGAGATATCCTGTGTTTTATCAATAATTTTTACAACACCATTATCCTGCCTTACTTTTCTCGCAAAAAGTTTGCCGTCCTGATCAAACAATCCAAATTCGCTTATCTTCATGCCGTTGGCCTCGGTGTCTAATATAGAAAAACTGATCTGAATAGATGTAGGTGTTGGCTTTGTTTTGTTTTGAACCGGCTTAATATATGCTCCCGTAAGACCTGTATCACTTCCTGTAGGTAAATTTTGCCCGGTGCCTATACCAATGCTAGTAATCGGCTTTATTGTGGCTCCGCTATACAATGCATTGGCAATAGACGTCCTGGGATAATCAACAACAAGATTATTGTCCACCCAGTGCTCAACTATTCTCCCCTTTTTTTTAACATGCACCTCCAAAATTCCTTTAAGATAAATACATTCTACTCCTTTAAGCATTAAAATCCTCCTCTGCAAGTTCATAACTATCAAACACTCTGATCACTAAATCATCCTTAATTCCACTTCTCAAAATGCCATCATGCTTATACCCGAAGTTTCTTTCTCTTTTTCCATTATGGGTTATTAAGCAATACCCATAAGTATTTACCTTACGTGTTTCATTATGAATATTAGAGCCGTTGTAGTATATTCTGGGATCCCTTACTTTTTTCCCATTGTGTACGAATTTTACCCCGCCGCCATTATATAAAAATAGTGGCATGTATGTAATACTGCCGGATATAGAATCTTTACTTTGGCTACTTACCTTTAAAAGATCCATGGCATCCGATATTCCAGAATTATGAATACTATTGCCATCATGTTTTTGAAGGTTGTCATATTTATATCCTGAAATGTAGTCATTGTCTTTATATTTAGGTCTGGGATTAATATCCTCGGAAACTCTAATAATGTCTATGATTTCTGGTATACCAAAGTTAAGGGCTCTAAGGTTTGAATGGGATGCCTTTGTCTTTTTTATTACTTCTACTGCAATCTTTATCTTGTCGGCATTGAGCTCAAGAGCGTCGGGAACATTCATTTTTACGTCAAATTGAGCCCATTTATACTCTCCAGAATGGGTTTTAACATTGTTATACATAAAAGTCCCGTCAAACCGTGGTATATATGAAGTATCTTTATACAATTCGTATATGTCTACATCCGTAAAACCCAATATATTAAGGGCATGTATGATCCCCGGATTTGTGCCCCCTTCGCTGTAAATTATATATGCTGCTAAAAGTCTATTTCTATAAGTTTCGTCATCCTCACCAGCATATCTGGGCATTTTCCTATCTTCGCCATGCGCATCAAGTTCCGGGCCGATAGCGGTAGCGACGTTCCAGGCTCTTCTAATGTGGAATATTATTTTTTTGAGTTCATCTTGGTTTATACCTACGGCATCGGCCAGTTTATCTATTTCGGAATCTTTCCCCTGCCTTAAAATGCCCCTTAAAAGCTCTTTAATGTAATTCCCAAAATCACTCATATTCTCATCACCAATACATTAATTGCGCTCGGAACAATGATTTGGTTTTTACTTATTACAATGTCAGTTTGTGGTGAAATAACATTCACTTTATAAACCCCATTAACCATCATACATGTAGCGATTAAGGCAGATATATATAAAGACTGACCTATACCCAATTTAGAAACACCATTGTACGTTGCTAACCCAAATATAGCGTTGAGTCTTGTTTTAATCTCATTTTTAATCTCATTCTCATTCATATAAAGGGATGGTATAAATGCTTCCACGGAAATCTCTGTGGAAACCATATCAGGGCCTTTCACGAGTACATTTGCGATATTAGGCTTTTTCTTATTTATGACATTTTGCACCTCATTAATAAGCTCTTGGCTCGGAGCGCCCGTTGGACCTGTTATAATTACATCAACTGTGCCCTGACCTCTTGGGAAGTTTGAATCAACAGTCACATCCTGCACACCCGACACGCTTTTGGCCCAGGATATATATGATTCGTCTGTGGCACCTTGAGCCAACTCAGACCACTTAAGAAAGTATCTCTGTCTTAAACTTTCATCATCTTCTGTATCTGTGCCTTCTTTGGTAATCCAACCCTCTTCATTAGTCACTTCAATATAACTATCTATATATGTCACCATGACGGTAATAAGGCCAGGGCCGATATTGTAGCAGGCACCGGCAGATTCAGCAATAATATCTGCGTATACATAAGTTGCATCGGCGTTCATTGTCACATCATTTTTTACCAAATAATTATATTCCTTGCCGTTGATCGGCTTAGATTTCAATATTGAACCGGCTTTTATTACTATGGTTTCGCCTGGTAATTCTCTATAAAATTTTACCTTTCCTTCTGTTTTTGACGCTGTATTCCTAAATAATTTTACATCGAGACACTTCGCGTCGAGCCACTCGCCTTCAGCATATGCTGCATATCCCATCGGTATAACTTCCAGCAGGAGGTTATGTAGATCCGATATACCCTTATTTGCAGCTTCCAGTATATCTCTTGTAACGCCTCCGATGTTAAAATTGGTGATTTTACTGCCGTTATCTATCATGTTTTGTATAGAACTATTTACCAATGTTTCAAAATCTTTATAACCGATCATCTCTTTGATTTTCTGTATAAAAGTATCTTTATCCATTAAGTCACCTCCACGGTGGTGATATTATATCCGTAACCAACGACCATATTAAGCGGAGTATTATCAAGTATTGGTATTGTAGATATTGTAAATGTTATTTTATCATTGTTCCACTCAATTACTTCAACTTTTGTGCTGCCGGTAATTATCCTGGGATCTTCTTCAATAGCAATTTTGGCTACCTGTTCCAGGTCCATTCTATTTATGGGAGTATCTTCATCCTGTATGAATAGATAGAGTTCAGAACCATAGTCTGGATGGGCAAAATGAGAACCTTTCGGGGTTAAAAGTCTATTTACTATGTCCTGGACTAAACACCTTCTCCCTGTAGTAATACCCATATCCCATACAACGGCCACATCTTTAAAGTCAAAGTCAAAATATACGTCCTTTCCAAGCTGGTCATCCATTTTATCACCTTATTTTAGCATCGATATATGGCATATTCTTATCGTTATAATAAAAACATACTCTAACGATATCCCCTATATTTAATGGTATATCCATAGGCTTATCTAATCTTGGCAGGATCATGTCATTATTGCCGTCTTTCTTTAATGCCATTACATCAACCTTTGAATCAATTTTGGTTACCTTTGCAAGTATGTGATAAGTGCCGCCATCTAGATAATCTAATAACTCAGGCAATGCCTGCTTTAATATGCTCCTGAATGTCTCTATGAGCTCATCTCTTGGGATTCCCATTCTATATATGTCCTCGCTTTCGTTTGATCCTGTAGATATTTAACTTTAGATACTCTCAGAGTTTTATAGTTAGACCAATACCTTTTATCTATAACATTAATAAGATTTAACGGTCTTATATTAGGTGTTGACCTTGCTTCAATGATTCCATATCCGTCTTTTGCTTCATGAGATATTATATTGCCCGGAGCTTCAAATATAAATGGATCCGTTTTGGCTCGTGGTGATTGTGCTATAGGTCCCCAGTAAAATTGGTCTTCCGGCTCTATATAGTAGCACCAGTCTTTGAGCGACCATGTATTTGCAACCTTTTTAAATATTTCTATTCCTGTACCGTTGGCTATAAACCTTGCAAAGGGAGGAAGCCCGGAATATACATCCGCATCCGAAATGCCTACCTGGGCCAGGCACCATTTTATAACGCTATCCGGTTTTATATTATAAAAAGCTCGGATTAGTGATTTTTTAAGGAGTCGTGCCTGATTTTGGCAATGAATCGTTATGATTTTATCGCGATTGATTTTAGTTATATTGCCCTTAAAAACAAGTGCAAGGCCTTGCTCTCTATATCCCATATATATCGTTGCTGACATGCCGTCCGAAAAAACAGATGCCAGTTCGGGTTGATATTGTATTTCTATATCAGCAGTGTCTATTGGATCCTTGTATGAGGAATTTACCACAAATCTTATAATCTTGTTTAATTTATAGCCTTCAATCTCTATATACCATATAGGTGCCAGATACGTAATATCCATCAGGCAACATCCTTCATCTTATCTATTCTTGCACGCAAAGTTTGAGTTATTTTATCATCATCTTTTGCCGGCGATAAGCTATTTTTCGGTATACTTATCTTTTGACCCGGAAATATCAAATTGGCATTTTTGATTTGCGGATTTGCATTCAAAAGTGCGGTCAATGTCACACCGTTCCTGGCCGCTATATCGCTTAATGTATCTCCGCTTTTAACAATGTAATTCCCGTTACTCGTGGAGGAAGACATATTTGATGTCGTTGTCGCTGCAGCCTCTTTTTTGGTTATTGAGGGCTTCCATTCCTCAAAAGTAATTTCTGCCGTCATCGTATCATCGGTATTGCTTTCTTTGGTCCGTAAATTTTTATATAATACAGTCTCTATGCCCCATATTTGAGTATGCTTATTGACAATTCTATATATCTTGGGTTTGGCCGATCGATCAACAGATTTGAATATATCTACCAGTCTCTTCGCCTTATCATAGCACGTGCTTTCATCATCGGTTGTGAGCCTTATAACAAGTGTTATTGTAGCGTCTTCATAGCCGTTTATTTGTTTCGAGGAACCTGATTGATTGGGTGATTCCTGGTTATCTATTCTTAGGCCATCTTCAATTTCCATGCTTTGCATTATACCTGGAAGAAGAATTGTATCCAGTTTTATCTGTCCTACATCATCGGTTATTATCTGTATCATGTTCCGGCCTCCATAGCCAGACTTCTTAGAGTCTTATAGAAGTCATTTTCATCATTCATCTTTTCAACATGAATATGTATATCACCATAAATTTTTATACCGTTCTTGCCATCGCTTGAGACTATGTTATTTATACTTACACCGGGTGCTTTTATTTCAAACGGCGGAACACTGTAATTTGCAGCATCGTTATATGCTATCTCTTGAAATCCTTTTTTAACTGTGGCCTTTAACGCCGGTGCACTTTTTTCTATACCAGTAGCAAATGTATTCATAAATGCCCGACCGCTTCTTGATAAAGTTGAGAGCGGACCTTCCTTCGCATCCGAAAAGGGAAGAAGCTTTCTTACTCGGGCAAGGCCTTCTTTTACCACCTCAACCGGCCTATTAAGAAGCGATTTAATTCCTTCTACAAAAGCACCCCAGAGAGCTCTTCCGGAATCAAACAACCTTTCTCTATAACCAATGATATAGTTTAATGCACCTTGTACTGCGCTACTTACATACCCCTTTATAGTGCCCAGTAAATTTGAAACACTATCTACAGCGCCTTTAAATGTATTGTAAAATGCATTTAAAATGTTACTACCCATGCTTGCAAGATACGACAATACGCTATTTACCGCATTTCCCACAAAGGTTCCAACCGTTGAAAGTACGCCTACAATAAACGCAAACGCACCTTTAATAATGTTTAATGCATTTATAGCAGCACTTTTTACCGCATTCCAGTTTCTAACCAAAAGCACGATTACTGTTATTAATCCGATTATAGAGGCAATGACCCATGTTATAGGATTGGACAGCAATGCCGCCGTGAAGGACCAGACACTTGCTATCAATCCGGGCATGGCCGTCACTGTTGTGGTAATCGCCTGCCTTGCCATGTTGTAAAGCCCTATGGCCATGTTTTTAAGGCCTGTAGCTGCCTGTATCGCCGCTTGCTTTCCAAACTTTACGACTTCCAACGTCAAATTTACCAAATTTTTGGCGACCGTTCCGATATTGGAGCTTATGGTGCCAATGGCTTTAGTGATACTCCCGCCGGCCAGAAAACCGTATAGCCTCGTAAAGAGCTCCATGACTTTCCCAATGCCCGATATGCCATAGCCTGCCATCATTATAAATCCGCCCGCAACCGCCATTATAGGTGCCAGTACTGCCAGAGCAGCACCTCCTATGCCGGCAATCAGCATTACAGTTCTGACTAAATCTGGATGGGTTTTGACAAACTCCGAGACTTTGTCTATAACTTTCCGGATCTTTGGTATTGAATCCATTATCAAAGGCATTAACTCCTGAGCCGCCTGCATCTTTAGATTGTTCAAATTGTTTATTAATATCTTATACTGCGCATTGGCGTTAGCTTCAATTGTCGCCTGAGCCTTTGCTGTTGCGCCTGTCGCATTTTTAATATCATTTAGAGCTTTTTCCATATCCTTCGTCTTGCTCTGCAGAAGTGTGATCCCTCTCAAGCCTTCATCGCCGAATGCCGTCTGAAATGCCATCTTCACCTTGTCGGATGCATCCTGGAGATTGCCGTATTTTGCCGTGATGTTGTTTATGGTTCCGATCAGGTCAACGCCACCGTCGCTGGTTTTTGCTATTGTAAAACCGAGGTCCTGTGATGCTTTTGTGAGCTGCCGCATGGTGGCCGCAAAAGCGGTCCCGGCCATGCTGCCCTGAAGGCCGACATTGTTCAGCTGACCCACCACCACAGACAATTGTTCCAGATTCATACCTGCTTGAATTGCCGCCGGCGTAGCATAAGTGAGCGATTCGTTCAATGTTCCGAGATTCGGTATTTGGAAAAGCTGCTGGGTTCGGGTTAATATATCCGCAAGTCTTGTCATCTCATCTGTGGCATTTGCCGATTTATTGCCCATGTTGTTGTATACCGTGGCAAGAAGGTTGGCGGCTTCCGTAGAGTCTCCCATGGTTGCCGTGGCCATGGCCAGCGCAGCCTGAGTTCCTGCAATGCTCTGTATATCATTCAATCCTGCCGATGCCATCATGTATTGTGAGCGTAAAAATTCATCGGCTGATTGAACATGGGTAGCCTGCCAGTCTTTGGCCGCCTTTATAGATGCCTCCATGGATTTATTGATATCGCTCATAGTGGATGTCATGACTGTTGCAAGGGGTGCCGCAGCATCCTGGACATCCGTCAGAGGTTTGATGATGCTTCCGACGGCAGAAATGGTCTTGTCGGCAGCTTCCTGTACAAAGGCTCCGGATATGGCAATTCTGTTTCCGAATTCTGTCATCCCACGCCCGGCGCTTGAAACTTTTTCAAAGTTCGTTACAGAGTTAACCATTGTCTTCATGGGGCCTGAAAGCCTGTCCACAGCAGATATGATGACGCTTAATTTATATAATGATCCGTTGATGCTTGACACCCCCCTTTGAATAGTGTAATAATTATCTCAAATAAAATAATATCGGAGGGGAAAATATGTTCGGTGGTATATTTTTCAGCATATTTTTCATAGCCCTTGGAGCAGGTGCATTACTGGGTCTTTTATACATCATAGTGCGCTATGTTCCTTTACTTTTATATGTGATCATTGGCGGGACCTTTCATGTATTAAAAGTCTGGTTTAAGGCCGCCAGAGATGGTTTTATAGAAGGCTATAACAAAAAATGATCATTGCTGCTGTAAAACTTCTGTTATAGCCTTTAATATCCCGGCCTTTATCTTTTCGGTTTCCCTTTCTTCGATAAACATGGCCCTTGCTGCCAGCTCCGTATATCTTTCATCATCCATATTTTCGATCTCTTCATCTGTCATGCCGAAATAGTTCTGGATGAGAATATTGCATTGCAATATGCCATCGTTTCTATACTCTTCGAGCTTTCTTATAATTTTGTCACGGAAAAATTTTCATTGATGCCCACGATCTTTTGGAGCTCCCCGCCCAGGGATACTACCAGACCGGGTTTTTCGTCGAGCTGCTCCTGGACCTGTCCTTTATCAGGGTATACCAGGCAATCCATTATAAGGGCGTGGAGTGCCTTGAATGTATCGTTGGCGACGCCTTTTGCAAACCTGCTGAGGTGGACTCTTGTGGGCTTCATAAAAACATATTCTTTTATCTTGTAATCTTCATCCGCGCTGTCGGATTTAAGTTCATAGATCTCTCCATATTTATCCTTTAAATCTTGTATGGTCTTTTCATCAAGCATTTTACATCCTCCTTGGTTTTAATTTGCAGCCAATCCATTATATATGATTGGCTGTAAAAGAATCATGTTGATTTCAACGCTTACACTTTTATCTCCCTGGCTTGTGCTTGTGGTTATTTTATTTATTGAACATGCCGGAAGAATATCGACGGTAATTGGCTCATCTTCATTGGCATATGCAACGGTAATTTGGAAAGGAGGCAGGCCGTAAAGGGTGGTGCTTTTCTTTTTTGCATATGCTGTAAATTCGTTGAATTCCTCCCGGAGCATCTTTACCTTTGCTTCGCCTGAATAATTCCCCCTACCCTCGCCGACAGGATTTGACCCTTTCCCATATATAGCTTCTTTTTCTTTGCTGTCATTGTAATCTATTGAATTAAACTTTATTAAAGTACCGTAAGGTAATTTGACTGAAATATCTTCCCAGGCATAAGTTTTGCCGTTTATCATGCTGTTGCCTCCTCGCTATAGGGATTCTCAAAGGCTATTTCCGCTTCCAGCACTTTCATGATGGGTACCGGAACAATACGTACTTTGACTATCAGTTTTTGCGTAGACAGAACATCCTGATCTTTGGGAATATACACCGTTCCTCCCCGAATATTTCCATCATTTTTCATATTCCGGAGAGGCTGTGAAAGATCCGCTTCCAGTTCTTCCAGAGTTTCCGGCAGCTCATCATTTGTATACTCCAGCATTTTAGAGCGCACCAGAGTGCAGGCTTCGTCCATTGTTCGCCTGTGCTCGACTGTCGTAAAGTCTGAACCTGCATTTGCCATCATCTTGCCATCGGTGATGTAAAATCCATCCAATCCTTTAAATTGCCTGAATGTTATATATCCGTTGTCGTTTAACGTTTCGATATGGCCGTCGTTTATGTCTTCGGGCAGCAATTTTATTACCCCAGATATTGCACCATCCCGTACCCTCCCCGGACTTCTGTGCACCGGAATACTTGAAAGTCTGCCGGCATATAGTGCTGCAAAATTTCTTTGTGCCTGTAAGCCTGAATTCATATCTACAACTACTCCGAAAGCAGCACTTACGGAAATCCTGGTGTTGGCGAAACTTTCACGGTATCCTGTCAATCTCGTTGTATATTGGTCAGCAGTCTCATCGGCATTTGGCCCCACTTCACAGATGAAATGAATATAATTGAAGTTTGTTTCTGCCAGTTGTGCCTTCTGTGCCAGGGCAGCCCATACTGAAACATCAGATTCACCTACAACATGGATGAAACTATAGGAGTATTTGGAGTTCAATATTACATCCACAGCAGCCATGAGACTATTTACGCTGGCCTGGGGAGCTTGCGTTGAAAACATATATTTGTCCCCGGCTTTAAAGCTGTTGGCGGGATCTTCTTGAGATTCCGTAAATGTAATGCTGATGCCTGTATCCGGAATATCATACTTGCCGTCGACAGGGATTGTCCTTTCCTGCGACCAGTTAACGCCGTCCAACGAATATCGGAAAGTCGCCTGATTCAACAAACCGCCAGTTATAATTTCAACTTCCACATGATATTCGTCCAAAGGGGATCCTGTTGCCGTCATGTTGCCGGTGCCTGTTTTTGTAGAGGATATTACGGATATGGTCCCTGGTATGTCTGCATTGGCTTTAACGGCATATATGGTGCTGCTCCCTGCGGAAAAACTGTCAAATAGTGCATTTACCAAAGGTCCTGTGCCGAAGTTTTTTTTGATGGTATCAATGGCGCTGGATGTGAAAGAGTATATTTCATTGACATTTCCTTTTGAAGCCACACCTACTTTGAAATGCAACCCTGAATTACTCGACGGCATTATACCAAGTGCTCCGTCTTCTATATTGATATATGCATTAGGCAGCATCGTATCACCTCTTTCCTTTCATAGGCATTGTAAGCCATTCATGTATTGCATCGTCAAATTCCTCTTTCGTTAAAGCCTTTCCCCTTTTCCAGCCTTTATAGTGCATTACCCCGGCTACGACCCATGCTTCCACCCCTTTTGTAATCTCTTCAATGGGCTTTAATTCTTTAACTTGAACTTCATCTTTCTTGGGCATATACTAACCTCCATTTTCCATCTGGATTTCAATATTGTTTATGTTCACCAACGGATATTCCTTATCCTGATACACACCACCCGCAAATGATACCAGCATTTCCATGATTGTGTCGCCTCTCAATACGCTGGGATCGTTTTTCGGGTGGATCCCTTCAAAATATACGCTGATGTAATTGCCCTGTGGATCATACAGGTTTTTTAAATTTGCAAGCAATTGATTAAGAATATTTTCCGGGTCCTTGGATGACACAACTATTCGGTACCTAACTGTTCTCTGGTATATTCTTATCCGGACCTTTTTTATATTACCATTTATCTCATATGCCACTCTTGAACCATCATAAACAAGCTCTTCGTCGGGGTCCTTGATCATAAGCGCATATGGGGAGGCATGATGTTTTGAGGCATCTTCTTCTTCGGTATATATATTTTTAATTCCCAGGGTATTTAAAGTGTCTTTAACAGCGTTTTTAATGGCCGTTATCACCTTGAAGCCTCCTCAATATGCCGGTTTATAATCTTCAGGATCTCATCTTTGTCATTATTATTTATTCCAAGAAACTCTCTTTTCGGAATATCGACCTTTTTCTTTTGCGCCCACCGTTTGCCTATTTTAAACTTGAGATAATTTTTTCTTTTAGGCTTTATGGTGGCTCCGAACTGGTGCACGGCAGCATATTTGACGTTTGTGCCGATTTCAACTTTGTCATAGCCAGCTTTGCTGGTAATGGAATTTTGCAGGCGCTTTGTATCCCTTAATGTCTGGCCTCTGTCGATTTTTGCCCTGATGGATTTCGGCCACTTTTCTCCCGACGGGCTCTTCCCGGCTCTGAATCTTTGCTGTGTGCTGGATACTACATATTCGCCGATTTCCTTGTGCAGATCAAGAAAATTTATATTGGCCATCTTATTGAGAGATTCCTTTAGCTTCGAAAAATCTCCATCCAGCGAAACTTTCACTAAAATCCCTCCAGACGTTTTCTTGAAAATACTCTTTTGGTTCCCTCGATATAAACCGTTCTGGCCGGAGGAGAGGAGGGAGGAGTGCCGATAGTAGCGGTGCCGACGGATAAGTTTTCTAAGAGCTTGATTGCCGATTTATACCTTTGAAGAATGACAGAGTCTGCGCTTTCCTGATCAAAACCCCGGCGTGAAAACAGATTATAAACCGCTATATCCACCGCAAGTTTTTTAATTATTCCCGGGACCGGATTAAATGGCACTGTATATAATTTAGAAGCGTAAACGTCTATCTCTTCCTGCGCATCGATTATAGCCTTATCCACAATTGTTTCATTTATAGCGCCAGTGCCATTATCATCCGTTAGGTCTATTAGCACATCTTCAGGCACCTGATTTTTTATGTCATCCAGGGTGCAATACATCATTCTTCACCATCCGATGAATCCTTTTTGGAATTTTTCTTTATCTTTTGTTCTACAACTATAAGCAGAGGCTCTTTTTTGAGTATCTCAAGCTGCTCTGCCGTAAAAAAATCGTCCTCATAAGTTGTAGGACGTGCGGGATGCTCTATCCCGCACCGTCTTAATCCGTCTTTTTTAGATGTTATTATAATCGGCATTATGCTACCTCCCCGGTGGAACCGTAAGCCAGCTGCCAAAGTCCGTATCCTGCATTATCTCTGGAGTCAACACCGTAAATAAACTGCTTTTTCATAAACACATTTTCATTTTCAGGCTTGTCCATCGAAACAAACTCAGGCTGCTTTCTTCTTTGGAATATTAACGGTTTTACAGGCTTTGTGGTGCAGAGCAGGAACCATGCCGTGGGATTTGTTGCAAGATAAGGCACCATCAATAATTGTGCACTGCCTTTATAAATATTTGTTGTGCCGTTTATTGTATCGGCCATTAAAATTTGTTTAGCTGTATCTTCTAACTGTGGAGGAACAACTAGAAGATTCGGCACAATATTTAATGGTTTGCCCTTTTCATCCAAAAGACTCAGCATATTTGCCCTGGCCGCTCCATAGGCTTCAGGGGTCAGTTTCTTGTTTGAGACATTGCTCTGTATGGGACTATCGCCATCTTTATGCTCTGCATCAAAGAAATACTGGCCGTCATAGCAGAGTGTATTAAAACCGCCAAGCAGGAGGGGGAAGATGATCTCGTCAGGATGCGTTGCAGCAGAATCTCCCAGTGACTGTATGATGGGAGTATATACACCGATAGTATCGTCCTCTATATCGTTCCTGTCAATTGCTACAGTTGCTTCCCAATCCTTGTTTTTAATAGTATATCCGTAGGCACCGAGGTTCTCGATAATCCTATCGCCGATCCATTCCCGCATACGGGGAACCTTACCCAGCCATTTATATTCCTCTTCCTTTGTTGTGGACGGTATGGTTGTCGCCACCTGGTCGTATAATGGTTTTGCGCTTTGAAAAGCCTGGTTGTAGATGACTTTAAAACCCCTGTAGATACTCTGAAGTGTTGCTTGATTTATAATCATTTCTTATCCTCCTCCACAATATAAGTGTCATAACCCATCTGCTTTAATTTATCTGCTAATTTTTTTGCATTTTCGTGATTAGAGAAAGCTCCAAGCTGCACCTTGTATAAACTGTCTTGACGATCTTTCCATGAGATGCCGGCATATTCAAGGATTCCTTTCGCAATCCCTTTTGCATATTTTATCCTGAATTCATCAGTTTTAAGGAGCTTCTCTTCGTCTGTGTTTGTGTGAAATGCACCTTCAACTATCACTGCGGGCATCTTGGTTTCCCTTATCATGAAATAATAGTCTAATCCGTTACTGCCTTTGCGGGTTTTTATTCCTCTGTTAAAAGTACCACATTCCTCAACGACGTATTTTTGTATTAATGTAGCAAGTTTATGTCCACCCTTGCCAGGTTGGGAAAATATACTGTAATACGTTTCGGTTCCGTTTGCTTCTTTCGGGCCGGCATTAGTGTGTATTGATACTACTATATCGGCATTGGTATCGTTAACTTTCTTTATCCTTTCGGGAGGATCCAGAGTCATATCCCGATCTCTTGTCAATACCACTTCGATAGGATACTTTCTTAAAATATCTCGGGTTTTTATTGCTACATCCAATACCCCGTCGGCTTCCACATATCCCGAATGTCCTTTATTTGCTCTATCGTTCCCACCATGCCCGGGATCTAAACACACTTTAAACATTTTGCATCATCTCACCTCAACCCAGATTCCTTCCGGTTCTACCGCCAATATTTTCCCGGCTTTGGATCTTGTTCCGGCACCGTCGGTCTTCGCTACCGTCTCATCATCTTCTATATAGCAATCCCCGAGGACATCCGCTGCGGCTATCGGATCCGTGACCGAGTTCTTGAACCGGAAAACTCCTCTCGCCACCTTAATTGTTGCTGCTCCGTCGGCCCCGCCGCTGTTATCCATATATTCTTCGGCACGGCCCGCTGCTTTAAGGGATATCGCTGTTTTGCCCGGAATTGCAAAACCATTCTCCACCGCCACCAGAGAGCCTGCAAAAATCTTTACCCCACCTTTGACCGGGAGCACCAGCAACCCTCCAGCCCTTTCAGGAGTGTTCCTGTCTTTTGTGAGTGCCATTATTTATCGCCTCCGTAAGCCTTTTTGAACTCATCATCGGAAATTCCCAGCATTTTATTTACAAGCATCTGCGTATCATCGATAATTGGTTTATCAGAATCTTTGCTATCTGTGATTTTATTGAGAGGAACAACAACGGGTGCCTTTTCAACAAATACTTTAAATCCATCCGGGTCCTTTTCTGCATATTTTTCTGCCCATTCTTTTTGCGCAGGTGTTACTTTACCCTGTTTTAAAGCCATTTCTACAAGTTCGGCAGTTTCCTTCTTTTGCAACTTTTCTTTCAACTGGTTGAATTCCTGTATGGAAACATAACCCGAAGGATTCTTAAGCGATATGACCTTTGCTCTGATGTCTTCAATCTTTGCATCTGCATTTAATTCCATTGCTTTAAGAGTTTCGTCCTTGAAAACTTTAAGGTATTTGTTAGAATTTGCAAGGATTTCGACAGCCTTTATTATGTCTTCCTCCGTAGCATCTTCCGCCAAGCCCAGCTTTTTCTTTAATTCCTTTAAATCCATTTTATCTTCCTCCATTACATCATTTTTATTAACTATAGGTGCCATGCCGTCTATAGCCGGTGTATTTGTGAGAGCCGCAGAGTGTATGTCAAATATCCTTTTATCCGAAAGTCTTTGTATGACAACAGGGGAGAGGTATCTGTATTCTTTGTTCTTCAGATATTCCCTTGCCCTGCGAGTCCACTCAACTTTCGCCCATAGGCCCTCTTTGCCTTTATCTATGAGTTCCTTTATCCAGCCTGCTGCCGGAGCCTCGGTCCCTTCGAGGGTTTGATGTTCGTAATCAATCACCATATCATTTGCCCGTGAATTAAAATTATTTATGATCTCTTTCATGGCTTGTTCATCCACAAGAAAGTTGCCTTTTCGAGAGTTTACCCATCCGTATGGCAGTATCTGTATTTCCTTCGGTTCCTCCGAGAAATCCAGCGCAATGATGTATCTCTTGTTTGCCGTTTTATATTCCCCTATTTGAAATTTCTTTTTGAAATTTTCAAGCCTTTGCTCTATGATCTTTCTTTCATCCGGAGAATATTGCCTTTGATTGTCTTCCTGGGCCCAATATCTTGCGGCCACGGCAGTCTGTTCGGCATTTGGGCATGGATAACGGTAATTCACAGGGTCAAGGAAATCTTCGTCAGTTATATCCGGCCATCTTTGCGCAAACTCAGTTGGCATTGTTACGTGCCCGCCGTCCTTAACTCCTATTTTGTACTTACGGCTTCTTTCCAGCTGCTTTTCTTTTTCATCCATATGGAGTATTGCCTCCTTTGTAAACCCTGTTTAAAAACGTTTAAAAGGTATTTAATTTTTTTCTTCCTGTATTGCCAATACTTTTTATATATTGTTATAATTTTCCCTCTTATATGGGCTTTTAGAGGCCGTTTTTGCGCCCTGTTTTTTCAAGATAGGCATTTCTTAAGCCTTCCGGGTATTTTGAAAGATCCGGTTGCCACGCAGCCTTCCCCGGATTAGTAGCAAATCCTTTGTCCGGCAGCAAAGGTGTACCCGCCAGTACCGGCATCGATTCATCTACATCAAGACCCATTCTTTTTACATCTTCTTCAGTTAGTGAAATGACACTGCATCTGCACCGGAATCCGTTGGGTGGATACCACTGATCCCATACCGGATGTTCGGCCGGATATACCTTGCCGTCCATGGCAAGATGTGTCGGCCTTGTCCTCGTGTCGTTTATAGCGTCATACATCCAGTATTTCCTGTGTCTTATCACCGCTGGGTCCGTCATCTGTTTCCAACGGCCCACCATGTATGCTGTCTGAATATTTGTTCTGTATACGTTATCCGCCTTATAGGGGAGGGGACCGGTCCAGCCTCGCCTTTGCAGGATATCCTTTGAGTTTTTCTTAAAATCATCCAGCGTCAGGCCCTGTGAAATAGCCTTTGTAAGTTCGTTTTGTAGGTCCTTCAGCACGTCCAGCAAAGTAATATGGGATATCGTAAATGCATTTACTCTCACATCCTGGGCAAGTTTATAAAACTCTGCGGAATTCATCGGTATTTTATTTTTGAAGTACTCTATTACATCCTTCAACCACTCGTCATCAAATCCCTGTTTTACACTTATATCCCATATGCTATCCAACAACCATCATCCTCCCAAAAAGGTCCGCAATATATAATGCTTTAGACAATATGTTTTCCATGTCCTGAGTATTCAGCTCTCCATAAATTTGAGTCAATATATCCTGGACCTCTTCAAAGGATCTTGCCTGTTGTATTCCATTTATTATCCGGTTTAAGCTGTCGTTAAATGGTTGTTGAAAAGCATTTAACGCATTATCCGCCAGTAAATCCACCTCTTTTTGGCCCTTACTCCTTGTTAGAATCCTTGGTATATATTTTGAAGGCATAATGCTCATGCCAGGTGTGACTATTAACTCACCGGGCTTAGGCTTCGGTATTCCGAATTTTTCGTACATATGTTCCGCTGATACAGGTAGGCCGGCATCTTTTATCAGGGTGGAATATATCTCAGCCTCGGATTTTAAATCCTCCGGTGGCTCATAGTGAAATTTGACCCATGGTAGATTAGACGTATCACCGAAATTGTATAATATAAGTGGTTTTATGATATACTTTCTGAATGTTTCCGCCAGAGCCTTACAGTCAGCCTCCAGGAGGTCCTGCCGCACCTCGGCATGGGTCTGGCTGGCTGCATAGCTGCCCCGCGCACCCACTTCGGTGGTCAGGGTCTGGCCCAGAACAGCTTTGCTCATTTCCGCATTGCAGAATTCCGCTAGAGTTTGATAGATATTTGACGAACCCCTGATAGCCTCAATAAACTCTATCTCCGTGGATTTTGAGATGATGCCGGCCGCATCGGTGCCCAATGACCTTACGGCATTAATGAGCGCTTCTTTATCTTCTTCCGTGGTGCTGGCATCATATTTACCAAGCCTGAGAGGCATTCCATAGACTTCCGCAAAAGTTACCCAATCCTTAATGCTGTAGTTTTTGAAAAGATACATCCATGCACAAACCCGCAAAATTCCCGCTCTTGTAGGATATCCGCTCCTTGCCTTGTATTTGTGTATTGTGAATTTTCCAGGTGGAAGATCTATTCCTGATGTTGGTGCATCTTCTGTTATTAGCTTGAGATGATATGCATCATCAAAAATGAACTTTTTCTGGTGCACCCATTCGAGATGATCGATATAAACCTTATCATTTTCGACTTTGTAAATATTCTCGCAAACTGCAAAACCTTTTCCGATTGCATCTAAAAGATCCAACATGCTGCTCTCAAGATCCTCGAATTCAAATGCCTTTCTTATAAAATCCGCTTTTTTAATATCTTCGGGTGCTTCCGAATATGGCATGATATCCCATTCCAGGCCCAGGACCGCATTTTTTCTTGTTTGTAATATTGAGAAAAGATGAGTGTCTTTTTCTTCCATCTCTTCAAAGAGTTCCATCTGTCGATATATATCGCCCTGGTCGGCTTCCCTGAATATCCTTGCAAGTTTTTCGGGAGTAAGGCCGGAAGAAGGGTAAGATGAATATTTGTCTTGTATGCTGACGACCGAAATCTGCGTAGTGAGATCTTTTTTATTCATCGGTTTGCTATCATTGATAACAAATCCTATTTGCTGCGCCATCAGTAAGCCCCCTTCCCTCGTTCCCACCGTCGCTTGGCCACTGTCGTATATTCCATAGGCCCTGTCTTTTCACCTTTGCCGGTAGCCAGCCACAAAGCCAGCCTGGCAGAATTCATAGCCATGCCAAAGTGGTTTGGCACGTTCTTCTTATAATGTGCAGCAGAATCATCATCGCTATCGTTGTCTTTCTCTTTTACAAGTTTCTTTAAGTGCTGTTCAACGGTTCTTAAAACATTTTCTTCTTCTACCGTCCGTGGTTTTGGCAACAACGCCAGCGGCGGGTTAGTAACAAATAAATCCGTTGTTTCGTCTAAAGATTCGTCTCTGTCCACTGTCAAAACATTTACTACACGGTCGCCTTCGCCTTCAGTTTTTTCCCGTACGTCGGTGCCTCTGAAATACTGTATATACCCTACGGCACGTTTGAGCGCTCTGACTAGTTGTTTTGATGTGGTTTTATACGGCATGGCGTCTATAACCACAGCTCCTGCATGAAACACCGTTTCAAGGTATTTGATCCTTTCTATGAGGTCTTCAACGTCTAACTCCTCAAAGTAGAGATAGCGCACACCTTCCGCACCGAACGGAGCAACTACGGCTATATGAGCTTTATCGCCCATGTCTATGCCTATACCGGTTATGGTTTCGCTCCATGTATCGCAAAAATAATAATCACTTGACAGCTTCACACGCTTTAATACTTCGTCGGTTATAGGCTGCAGGTTGCCCCCATCAGGCTTGGCCAGTACTGAGCATTTAAACTTTGCTAATTTGCTCGGTTTTTCCTTTGCTCTCTGGTACCTGTCATATATGACTTGGAGGTTAAGCCCCGGCATGATGAGCTGTGGCACCCTATAGCTTATATGGTCCCTGCTCCTTTCGGGCCGCTCGGGTATCCATCGGCCATTGTTGACATCAAGAGGCCTGCCGCACTTTATGCATACAAGCATGACTTTGCCATCTTTGACGACCATATCGTCAGGAAACTCATCCTCCACCACCTGCTCATGCTTGCATATGGCGCACTTGACATGCCAAAGCCTTTTATCTCCGTCCTGGAAACGCTCATCAATGCCTATGCCGGGGAACATGCCTACCGAGAAATACCGCATAAGAGCAAGGTCGGATGCCGCTATACGGTCTAAGGACCATTCCAGGTTTTCCTGGTCTATGAGGTCCACCTCATCGTAGAGGTTGCAGTCCGACGGTATGCTTATAGCGCCCAGCACGCTCTGTAAACCAATGAAGTATAAAAAGTGCGTGTCTATTTCTTTTAAGGCGGTCTGGTCGGTTCCCTGTAGCCTGGAGCGCAGATATTCGCTGCGGTTTACAAATGAGTCCATTCTTGTAGTGGAAAACCGGTCGGACATCTTCTGTGTCGGCAGAAAGTAGATGACGTTGCGGTGCGCCTGATCCAAAAGATACATTGCAAACCCTAAAAACAATGTAGAAAAACCAGTCTGCGCACCTTTTAATATTGTCATCATCCTGTGATCCATATTGCCCACTATTTCATGAAGTGCCCTGCGCTCGTCCATATTCCACGGCCGGCCATCATCCAGCTTTACATTTTTGTTCATCCATTCGGCAAAATCCATGTAAGCCTGATGGCTGCCGACCAGCTCTTTCAGCAAACTCATGTTCACTACTCCCTCATCTCATCGGCTGCTTTGTCTACGACAGCGTATATCTGTTCTTTTAATTCAGGGTATTCGCTGAGCTCAACTTTAAGTTGTTCCTTGAGTCTGGTTATGGCGATCTCTATTTTCTGCCTGAAATCCATCTTAAGCTTTTCCCGCTGCACGCCAGAGCTCTCCAGCCTGGCTAAAGCGTTGAATATCTTGTGTATATCGTCGGTGCTTATGCTGTCCACCTTCATTAAAGTCTCCATAATGAGCTGCATGGCCATCTGGTTTGCGGCTTCAGCCATCTCGGTAGCCGGCCGGTCACCGCTTTCATTGACAATAGCTTTGGCCTGCTCTTTTACCACTCTCAATCTTTCAAGCCGCGAAAGGAAGTCCTTGCCGTATCTTGCTACAGACGACTTGCCTACGGAATGACCCATCTCGTTTAGCCATTGGGTTATTTCCTGATACGTGTGGCCTTCCACAAGTTTTTTATTGACCGCTTCCACAAGTTCATCGGGCAATTTCTCTATTTTATGGTGCTTCCTGCGCTCAGCCATCCGTATCACCTACAATGCTATTCCAGGATCGGAAGGTATGTTCCCTTCCAAAAGGTCCTTTCCTTTGGCAGTAAGTTTTGCTACTCTCATATCAATAGAAAGATCGTCATATTCCAGTTGTTTGCACTCGATATACCCCTTTTCTTCGAGGTAATCAAGATACCCCTGTAGCACGGCCGGATTAACATTGTAGCTGATATCCCCTAAAGTGAGGGATATGACCCTATCACTTATTTCGTGCGGATAATCCACATCCAGGATTTTTAATATGCGTCCCCGAATTTCTCTTGATTCAGCTCTATTTTTCACTATTTAGCACCCCCTACGAGTTTGGCTATTGCCTCCTTGATTTCTGTTGTATCTGCGGCCATCCTATCGATTTTTGCTTCTAAAGTGGCCGTAGTCCGAATAAAGTCATCGCGCAATACATAATTTCTCGGCAGGGACGCCTTAAATTCCATGAATTCGTTGCCGATGTCTTCAATCTTTTTTTCGGTCTTTTCCTGTTTTTCCTTGATCGTTTGCCTAATATCTTTAATAAAATATGATATAGCAGCCAGGGCAACAGAAACCACGGTGGTTAAAAGCCAGAAAGCGAACTGGTATATTTCGAGGGACCATTGCATCGCTTAACTACCCCCATTTTTGAGCCTTAACACTGCCGATTCGACCAGGCCCTGAATATATGCGTATACATCATTTATTTCGCTTTCTATGGCCTGTTTGACATCGTCGCTCAAGTTGGAATATACTTCTTCATATACCTTGATGCCTAAATTTTGGAGCTCGACTCGGTCTATCTTACCGTCTTTGACGGCCTGCCTCATCTCGCTGGCCATAGTCTGTTCAGTTTTTTCCACCATAGTCGTTGCCAGGTCTTTTGCCCTTGCTACGGCATTTTTGACAAGTTCAGCCTGCTTTTCGTCTCTGATTTTTTCAGCTTCCGCTGCAAGCTTTTCCGATGCTCTCCTGATGTAATATATGGCATAGGAGCAGGCCAGGCCTAAAAGCGCTATCAGGAGATCCACCAGATATCCATGTACAACTTCCAATTTTTTCACCCCCAATAAAAAATCTCTGGTAAGTTCTGCGCCTTTTACCAGAGATTATATATGAAAATATATGTTCTGTCCCCTCAAATATTTGATTTATCTGGTTTATCGACATTTTTGCCTATAATATTCCTCACCATAGATTCTGATAAACCGTACTTCATCGCCAACTCTCTAAAGTTTTTGCCGTCAAACTCCTGCAGCATCTTTTTGTCCCGAAGCTGCCTCAAAACCGTTTCATACTTCGGAAAATATACGCTCAGGCCCCCGAACCATCGTGCTATCGCAATGGTATCATCGAGGCCCACGAGCTCACAGAGTTCCTTGTAAGGCCAGGATAATTCCCCGGCCTCTATGCCTTCGAGATCAAACTCCATTTCCGTTCTGTCCATAATATGCACCTCTTTTTATCATGGATTTTAATGCTTCAATTACTTTGTTGGCTTCCTCCCGGGTCTGCGGCCACGCATGACCCGTCATCCTCTTATTGAAACCAATCTGCCGCCTTTTGTCGAACAATCCGATATCCTCATACAGGTGTTCCATCTTTTTTAATTGTCCCTGGGATACGATATCGTACGGTTTGGGCTTTTCTACTTCGGTCCTTTTTACTTTGAATCCCAGGAACTTGAATCTTTTTAACACTTTTTCAAAGCTATCGTTAGTCAAATCTTTGGAGCTGTTTACGCCAGCTTCCTGCATCAATATTTCTCTATAAGTGTCATCATCGAGGCCTAACTGATTCTTTGCCAGATGTATCAGTGATTTTTGCCTGTTATTTATCATGCGAATCAGCCTCCATCTTCATCCGTATTTGGCCCATGAGCTCATGCACCCATCCGGCTTTGTCATATACTCGGGCCCGCTCCAGAATGGATAAAGCCCGGTGTATGAGTGAGGCCTTGGTCCAGAGTATTTCTTTATCCTCGGTGATGATGTAATAGCCGGGAGGCGGCTGGGTACTGCTTCCTATGGGCCAGTAATGTTTTTCCACCAGATGCTTTACCAGCCGACGCGCAACGTATTCTTTCAATTCCATGCGCTTTGCAAATTCCGGCACCGATATGGCATTGTCTCTGCCCACGTGGTTTTTCAGGATTGCCCAGGCCTTTTTTTCAACAACAGTATCAGGCTCCAGCACATCTTTTGTTATCTCCATCATATTTGCTCACCTCCGGTATCTCCATTCTCTTAAAAATGAGGATCTCCAGTATCGTCACCATGAGCCGCCCGCTCTCATCCTTGGCTTGAGCCATCCTGGCAAGCTTTATCGATTCTTCCGCATCATTGTTTATATACCTTATGATGCTGCGGTAACACAACTGTAAAACTTCACCGGTCATCTTTAAGACCCCCGCATTTTCTTGATCCGCTCGACGGCGATTTTCTTTCTATAGCTTTCACCGGGATTCTCTACAAACACACACATTTCCATGAGCCTATCCATGCTTCTTTCGCCGATGTTTTCGGCCAGCTCGTCGGGGGAGAGGTTGGACGTGGCCAGGATCGGCTTTTCATAATAATAGTTGTTGTTGATGATCATATATATTATTTCTTCTCTCCAGCCGGTCCATTTGTATGCTCCCAGGTCATCCAGCACCAGGATATCGGCCCGGGTGAGGGTATGCAATATTTCACTTTCGTTTTCCCTTTCGGCGCTGCGCAGCCTGGAGAGAAGAATAGGAACGTTCTGGAATATCCCTACATAGCCTTTTTGTATGAGGTAGTTTACCACCGCCGCCACCAGGTGGCTTTTACCGTTTCCGCACTTACCGTATACGACAATGCCATTTTTTACATCTTTATTGAATTTTTCTGCATAACTTTTGACAATACCGTAAACTTTATCCGTTGCATCGCTTCTTTCCCAGGATTCAAACGTGCATTTCTGAAATTTGGGTCCCAGGCCGGATCCCGCAAGCTTGGATTCTATTCTGATGCGTCTTTGCTTTACCTCAAACTCCTGGGCTTTGATGTCTTCCTTTTCCAACCTGCAGGTGCATGGCTTGGGTATTCTGAAGTGCCGGCCAAAAGAATCAAACTCATAGTATTCGATTTTCTTTCCACATACAGGGCAACTATCAGAGGGTGATGTCGGCATACTTTCCGTCATTATGTTTTTTCACCTTCCCGGAAGCTTTTTCTCTGGCCAGGCTACGGATTATACCTCTTGTATAATCCTCCCTTTTGGACGGTCCGTATTTCTTTAGGTGGATATCCAGAGCTTCAATCACAATTTCGTTCGGGAACTTATCCCAGTATTTCATTTCCTTTTCGATTATCGAAGGAGCAATCCTGCCTGATTTCCGGCTCTGCCGCATCATGCTCCAGTATTCTTTTATTGTGTTCTTCTGGGGATCTGAGTATCTGACATAATACTTTTCGGGATCCTCCTCATATATATCAATCGCTATTTCTTTGCCCTCGTATTTCATCAACAAAATTTCGATATCAGTTTCTCCGACAAATATCCTTCCCATCAGATTCTCGACTTTGCCCTTGATCATTTAGTTTTCCTCCCATGCGATTTAATTCATCCTTCAATAATAACGCTCACTGTCTTGCCGCCCTGATATACCGGCGTCACTTTGAGGCCCATTTCCTCTGCGATAAATCTTATGGGAACAAACGTCCGGTTGTCTTTTATAAAAGGAGCGGTGTCGATGGACTTTTGGACGCCATTCACTTTTATAACGTTACTGTTTATATGAAGCTCTATTCTCATGCTATTTTTTACCTCCTTATCGGAAATGTCTGCTTTTTCAGGTTCCGGAATTTCTGGAGGAAGAATGAACAATCCATAGCCTGTGTAATTATCAAAACCCAGTATTTCGAGATCAAGGCAGTTGTCGTATATAAACTCTTTTGCTTCGCTGATAAAGGGAAATCTTCCGTATGCCTCCATAAACCACTGATAGAAAAGGGCCAGCATGCCTGCGGCAAATGGGCTGGAAAAGCTGGTGCCTTCCTGAGTGAATATTCTGCCGGGTGTTTTTGCATCATGCACATATAGATTGCTCAGGGCCATTATGTCGAGTTCCGGACCGTAGCTCGAATATGAAGCCCGGACCGGTTTATCTTTTGTCAGGTGACATGCCCCGACGCTGAACCAGTGTTCCATTTTGGTAAGTTCATTCAAGCCCCGGCTGCCTTCATTTCCGGCAGATTTGAGCAAAAATACTCCGTTTTGATATGCCTTTATCTCTTCTTTGACCACTTCGTCGATTGTCGATCCGCCGAGAGACATGCTGGCAAGCTGTATGCCTTCCTTAATACAGAATTCCATGGATTCGATCATGCCGGGCTTTGCCGGATAGCTTGTGGGCAGGGTATATATAGTGGCATCCGGTGCCACCTGGTGGATAATATCGCAGGTCTTCTGCTGATGAACATTCAGTAATCCTGCCACACTGGTATTAAATGGGTCCAGAACTTTCCCATCAAAGAAAGGAAGAGCAGTATCAAAATTCCCCTCCAGATGTGCAATTTTTACGCCTTTCCCTGTATAGCCGGCTTTATGCCACGTCAAAATGTTGCAGAATTCAAATGCTTTTCGATTTATGCAATTCATTTGCGGGACCCCCTCAATATATTTTGGGGGCAGAAAAACTGCCCCTATTCTTTTGGCTTTATGGACACCGTGTAGCTTAATTTTATGGCCACATTCTCACGAAGTTTGTCTTTATGCTCATAGTCTCCGTCGCTAATCAGGTTTCTGAGCTCCTTTGTAGGCTTGTACACCGTTTCTTCATTCACATACCTGTCATAAACCTCTCCGAATATTTCCGCCAGAGCTTTGTGGTTGGTGATCACCAATTCATCTTTCAGCGCCACTTTGACCACGCCGGCAATGCCGAGAAACTCTTCCGACTTCTTGCCGGTTTTTTCCATGACTTTTTCCGCTAACGTTATAAAGCGGTCTTTAATGGGTTTTAAAACCTCGTTAGCTTCATCTAGAAGCTCCTTCAGAGAACATGCCTCAGCTATGAGCTGCTCGACCTCAAGCTTTTCTGCAGGGACCACGTGTTCAATTCCGTGCCACTCGATTTTTGCCACATCGCCATCCTTGTTTACCTTTACGCTTATCGGGTTATTTAACATTTTTGTTTTCCTCCGTTTCTCTTTTTTTGGATGTTTTTACAAATTCCCCGGGTTCCCGCGACAGCAGGTTCCCCATATCTATCTGCAGGAACTCTATGAGCTCCTCCGCTTCCTGGTCGTCATAGGCTGTTTTCAATGAAGAAAGTTCCGATATGCACACATCTATCAGCTCATCCAGGTTCTTATCTTCGTTTTGCTGGTGCTTTACTGCCATATTGTCCAGCTTATTTACAATTCCTGCTACAAAATCCATAAGCTGCTTTATTTTTTCTTCTTCAGAACTGCGCCCGGCTATTTCCATCAAATATACTTTGATCATTTGCTCCTGCTTCCACATAATATCCTTCATAAATTTTATTTCCTTTAATGAAAGCAAACCGTTGCCTCCTTCCTTGATAAAAACTCTCCATTTTCCACAAACCCGAAAGATTTTGCTATGTCGGCAGCAGTCTTCTCATCCACCCCGGAAACCGTGGCCAGAGCCTTTACTCCCACTTCGTCTTTTGCCGCCAGCACCTTTAATATTCGGATATATGCCGGTTCATTCACCTTTATCACCTTCCTGAACTTTCTTCTGCAGGCCATGCCTCTTGGCATAGGAATCAAGGTTTTTCTGTGCCTTAGCCGCTGATCTCACCATGGGCATATACCTGGATTTTACTCTATGAGTCTTACCCGATGGGTTTCTTATAAATGTGCCCCGGTATTCGCCCATCGAAAGACCATCGCTTACAAAAAACTCATTACCTTTATCATCTATATATACCGAGCATTCAACAGCAATCATATTACATCGCCGCCCATCAGCATCTTTTGTGCTTCCCTGATGCAGTCCATATCCAAGGCTCTTTTCCTCGATTTTGCGATAGTGGTTGAGAGCATGTACAGCTTAACCATATACCGAAGGCCTCCCCTTAAATTTGCTACATGTTGGAAATATGTCTTGCATTCAGGATTTATTAACCTCCCGTGGAAAATCAGGTTGATGTCTTCCTGGGTAACGCCCCCCTGAAGGCACCTCCTTATGCCTATTCTTGAGAAGAACTGTGCGAAAGCCACTTCGCCCCGGCCATACATCCTGTCGTGGATCTCCTGGTTACCGCAGAGCACCAGACCAATTTTTGTTTGATCATATATGGAACGCAGCACTTCCAGCGCCCTATGATTGAGATGCTGTGCTTCATCAATTATTATCAGCCTGCCGGTGCCTTTTAGGATGCTTACCAGGAAATTCATTTCCCGGCGAAGGGTCCCGTACTGATGCTTTCCCAGCGTATCCAGAATTTCTTCAACAATGCCTTTAGGAGTTGATATAGTGGGATTTGCAGTTATGTATATCACATCGGTATGATTTTTGATATAATACTCTATGGCCATGGTCTTGCCCACCCCGGCCTCTCCATAGACCAGGGCTATGTCATTGTGTATGTGCGCATATTCTATGGCTGTAATTACTGCTTTGGCATTGGATGTCATTACAAACTCCGGGACCTTTATGGTATCCGCCCGCTGATTTTCAAGATCCAGAAATCCCGATATTTTTTGCATCAGACTCATCTTGTCGCCGAGATATGAACCCGACAAAAATTGTGATAGAGCTGCTGCTGAAATCCCTACAGCTTTTGAAACCTCATTCTGGCTTTTGCCCGTTGCCGAAAGATAAGCTCTGAGTGCCTCGGCAATCTGAGAAGCATATAAATCCTCATCCGAAATATTCTGGACCTCTTTCCTTAATGCTTCGCCCATATTCCGACCTCCTTATGATTTGTGACTTTATTTGTCCATGTGTATTATGAAGCCATCCCCAGCGTAATCGGACAATTCATTAAAACTCCATAAACTGTTTTTATAGTGATCAAGTTGTTGTTGCAGCGTCCATATCCGGTCTTTAACGATGGCAATCTTTTTGGCCCGAGGATACATATCATAAAAAATTTTCACGCCAAATAACTTATAAAGATCGGCGTAAACATCCTTTTCATTTCTTCCAGCGCCTTCTTGAATGGGGTAATTGTTGTAAACGGTCTCAACGATTTGGAAGTCTTCCTCGCTGATCTCTTCCTCGATACGTTGTTCAAACTCATTTTTCATCATATAAATTATCACTCCTTTCACTGTGCTCATTGATATCAATTTTCTTGCCGCAGCCTATCTCCAGAAGTCTGTCAATTTTTTTTGTTACCTGTTCCCATCTATGGTCCAATTCTCGTCTGTCTTGACTCTCTTCCTCTCCTCTTTGGTGAGGCAGCTGGTCTGCTCCAGCCATGTGTTTAAATAATCCCATATGATCAGGATCATCACATGGTGCTCCCGGTCGATCCTGTTCATGTATGTTTTCATCGTTCCCCTCCTCTTCCAGGCTTCTCATCGGTACCGTTCCTTCGTGGCCGCAGTAAATGCACGGCTCATGTGCTTTATCCGGGCTCGCGGAGTATTGGTTTCCTTTGCATCTTGGGCACTTATACCTGATCATGTGTCTGTCCTCCAATTCCAGAAACCTTGGGCGCCTTTGGCCGGTATCGGCTTTTCAAAAATCACCGGGTTTCGAAGTATCCATCCCCAGCGTCCTGGGCTCCAATCTCCGAAGGCTCGCTCTTTTGGAGTGTCGTATTTGGTTCCTATCAGCTCTTCAATTGGCAGGCTGTCTACGATTTCTACCGTCCCCACTATTGCTCCTCTGGGCGGCTCTTTTGCGCCGGTTACTCCTGCCTCCTGGAAGTATGCGAGCTCCCGCATTGGTATGTGAAGTAATATCCCGCTGTGGTCGCTTTTGGCTGCGTGTATGGCCACTCGTCCTCTTATGTTAATATTATAACTCCTCGTTTCTACCAGCTTGTCTCCCTGGACTATCAGCTGGGCCCAGGGCTGCCATAATGTGATTGCTTTCATGTGGTTGGGCCTCCTCTCCTAAATCCATGTTTCAACGATCACTGGGTCGTCGTTCGGCATCCTGTCCATGATCATCTTAAAAAGTTTATTTATCCGATATTGCTTTGCATAACTCTCGAATTGTTCGCTATCAAACAGGCTCCTGTTCGCTATATAGCCTGCCAATACTTTTTTTGGTTCCTTCATCAGCCTCTTGAACATATCATTATTCGTCATACATCCCTCCAGTATCTTTCTTTGTATTGCTTTCTACCGATTTGCAGTACCATCTCGAAATCCTCTTCCAGTTGCTTGTCATCGACCTCCTTTTTCCGTTGCCCCCAGAGTATCATCGAAGGTGCATCGTATCCTCCGGATGCGGCCACCTGCGATTTTTGCTCCGCTATTCCCCTGGCAGCCTTTTCAAATTCAGGATTCCTGACAATTTCTATAATCTTGGGATCCGGCTTTGTCTCCGGATTTTCTTTTTTCCTTAATTCAATGATCCTCTTTAATGGATCCGGTTCCTTCAATACCTTTGACACATCTTCCTTATACGCTCTTGCACGCTGGCGCACAGCCTTCTTTTCCTTCATGGCGTTTCTAATATCCTCCGACGTGGCGCCCCAGGCCAGAGCTTCTTTATTCCTTGCTTCGCATAAAAACCTGTCTTCCAAGTCGAACACATATATAAGCCCTATCTGCTTGATGTCATATCTTGCAAACACCTTTTTGCCCTGGTGTGGAGCCAATTCCGTGGAATAATACCATCGTTCAAAAAGCCATATGCCGTTTCTCTGGACCTTCAGCGGTTTTGATGTTCTCATCATTAAAAGCCTCAAGACATCTTCCGGTGCCGTTCGCTTTACGTTAAGGAATTCGTCAAAAACTTCTCTTGGTTTGCGCCCTCCGAGGCCTTCATGGGGATTCTCGTTGTAGATATTGTCAATCCATTCGCCAAAATCCCTGTCTATATCAAATATGGTGGGGAGTTTGTCTGTATTTTTTACAACATCCTCCAGACTTTCGGGCCTTTCCTGAATATTGCCCCCCCGATAGCTTTCATACCATTTTGAAAACTGCTCTTTCGACGTCAGGAAGAATCTTTCTATAGGCTTTGCCTTGGCGTTTTCAGGGATGGCAAAGTGGGGTATTATGCCCAGGTGCTTTACCAGGGGAGTCACCCGGCCTTCGTCTATCTCTACCTTCACCCTGTGTCCCCGGCCGGCGAAATCCTTTGCTGTATAATCTCTGCCATTATCCATGAGCAGCTCGCACGGGATGCCGTATCTTCTTACCGCCCGGCCAAAGGAAGCAAGGATGGTGTCTGTGTTCGGGCCTTCGGATATGGTATAGCCCACAATTCTGCGGGATTTCATATCCATCCATCCGGTCACCCAGGGGAAAACCACACGTTTCTTGCTGCCCAGACAGGCAACGTCCAGCTGGTGGTGGTCGCTGACCCACAATTGATTGGATACCAGGGTGTTGTAATCTCTTATAATGTATGGGGTGCATTTGTCATCAAAAGCCTTTTTGCCCTCCCGCCAGTAGACCATTACCTGATAATCCATATCCTTCTTAATCTTGCGCTTGAAGGCTGACATAGAAGGGATCATTTCGCCGCGACTTTTGGCTTCCAATTCTACGATGGCATAACATACGGCAATGGACCTTTTGGCATCGTCCAGATACGCGTCTTTAAACATCTCCCATGCCCAGTCCGGGATCGTATCGCTATAATCCCTGCCGCCATATCCGGGTATGAGACCGGCCACGCCGTTTTCTCTGTAAGCCGCCTGCCATCTGTAAAGAGTGGCAAGGGAGATCTGTCTGTCGGGATGGGCCCGATTGTATGTATCTACATAAGATTTGGTCGCTTCGGTCTTTGTTATGCCCTGTTTTTCAAGACCGGATATGAACTCACTCCACAGATCCAATACCTGAATCTTTTCGGCAGCCAGCTTCCGATACTTTTCCGGGAACTGGTCCAGAGGTATTTTGACAACCGCATCTCTTGAAAACACCTGCCGGTAATATTCGATCTGAGCCTCCGGCGGCAGGCCCGCCACAGGGATGCGCATCACCTTTCCGGAATTGCCACCCGGACCATCGATATATTCAACCTTGCCGTAAACGCCATCCAGGGCATATCGCCGAACTGTTCTTTCAGCCACGCCAAGGATAGATGCAGCCGTAGCAGTGTCAATATACTGCATATCATTCACCACCGGCAGGATTATGACTTGTCCAATAAAGTTTCATATATAGCACACCTTCTTGCAGGATTTTTTACACTTTTTGTCGAACGAAATAAAAGAGTATTAACAAACTTTATCTCTTTTCTGTTGAGGGCACCGCTTGAAATACATTATTTATGATGGTTCCGCCGATTATTCCGGCAAGTTTGAGTGACGGAACCGTATTGCTTGCTTTAGGTGTCCTCTATTTTTATCATAATTTTCCACACCGCCTTTTAGCAGTACGCTCTTTTATTTCTTCGTCTTCACCAATCTGCAGCGCTCTGTTTATTATGGCCCGATATTTATTCCCCGGCTTTATTCCATACAGGATTTCAGAAAACCTGTTCTTCGGGATGCCGTACTTGTCGCAGAATTCCTGCTGGGTCATCTTAAGGTCCAGAAGACGTTTTTTCACCTCCACTCCGTACTGAGTTAACCTTTTTGCACTCATATCCTACCCTCCGTTTCTTCAACTTTAATTCGACAATATTTGTTATGGCAGTTTATATAAGATTATGGTAGAATTTATAGTGTGATTTGTTCCGCTAATTCTTATTATATGCGTAATATTACACATTGTCAATAGATTTTGCGTAAAATTACATCTTTATTAAAAGCTTTTTTGTATTAATTTTACGCTCAAAGGAAGTGGTAAATTGAGTAGTAATGAATTAAATACTATTGGTGATAGAATAAAATATCTTAGAGAGAAAAATAACGTGACACAACAACAACTCGCAGATGCTACTGGATTAGAGAGAGGAAATTTAAGTCATTATGAAAAAAATAAAATTAAGCCTTCTGCTGAAACAATTGTAGCCCTTGCAAGGTTTTTTAAGGTATCAACTGATTGGCTTTTAACAGGTCAAGAACCAGATATTAAAAGTCACATTCTTGATATTGAGCCATCTATATATAAACATTTAACGGATGAAAATAAAAAAAATGCCGAACTCTATATGAAATTTCTTATTTGGCAGCAGGAACAGGCTGCGGAACATGAATCATCAGATCTGAAAGTAACTAATAAACCATACGATTACCTAAAAGAAAAAGAAGAAGTATATCTACCGCTTCTTGGAGAATCTGCAGCTGGAAAACCTATATTAATAGACGAGCTTCTTGAAGGCTATATACCTGTTCCTAAAAATATCGCAAAAGATAAGGCCTTTCTTGTAAAAGCAAAGGGTGATAGCATGATAGAAGCAGGTATTGATGATGGAGATCTGGTTGTTATCAGGCCGCAACCTATAGTAGAGGAAGGAGAAATAGCCCTGATAAGGATAAATAATGAATCTACTATTAAATACTTTCACAAAAAAAATGGTCTTTTATTGCTTAAGCCGGCAAATCCTAAATACTCTCCTATCGAAGTAAATCCATCTCAGGAATCTGTCACTGTTGTTGGGAAAGTGGTCTTTGTAATAAAAAAAGAAGTGGCCGATTCGCAGCTTCGCCACTTCTATAATGAATAACTTTTTATTTTGGCTCTCTTTGCGTTATTTTTTCCACTTTTTATAATGTGATTTTTAAATAAAAATAAAAATATAAAGGAGGAAACAGTCTTATGAAAAAAACTCTTATCGTGGTTTTAATTTTGTTGTTGGTAATCTTGGCTGTTGGATGTGGTGGGAAAAATAATAAGCCCGCCGATTCGAAAACGGAAGGAGATGATTCAAGTCCTGCCAAAGTTACATCGGAACAGAAACCTAATAATAACGCCACTATTGAGCAGTTAAATAATGATTTAAATGAGCTTAAATCACTGTATCAGGAATTGCAGGATACATACAAAGCCAACCTTGATGATGCTTCCTGGAATGGTTGGTCTGCTAAATGGAACCAGAAACGTCAAAGTGTATTTGATGAAATGAAAGCACTATATATACCCTCAGATAATCCTGAAGATATAAACTATAATGGTTCAGCGTTGCTTGGAGCAGGCTCTGATCTTTATATGTTATGGCAGGAATATACCAAGCAGCGCTCCGGGCAGTCTTCAGATCCGGAGTATTTTAAAAAAGATTTTGAACAGCGTATAAAAGAAGTAGAACAATATATCGAAAAACATAGGTAATATATTATTGTCAAATCCTTGACCCCTTTATTTTCCTATGTCCGCAATGTCCGCAATCTGCGTATACCATATATGGGTATAAAACTCTGTTTAAATCAGGCTTTTTATACCCACATAAGGTATTTTTTCTTTTGTTAATTTTTGTCCGCAATAATATTCTGTAAATTTTTCTTTTTGAGCCTGTTTAAATCATCTTTAAACAGCGATTTAAACAGGTTTTGAACGCTTCTAAATGCCACCGTTTAAAACCTGTTTTTTCTCATTTTACCCGGACCAAAACAGCTCCTTTTTACTCTTTTCTCATTGTCCGAATTTTCATATGCAATACCCCTGCACATCCCTCAATTCCTTGCCTCATCCCGCTTTTACCCGCCGCCCCCCGCCTTTCCCCTTTTCTCATTTTAAACGGACGGTAACACTAAAGGCAGCTTTGGCGGTACATGAAAGAGAGCCTAGGCTTTTGCCATGAAATGCCCTAGTAGCTGCTATAAACGTATGTCTGCCTCGTTTATTTTGATACATTTTAGCTAACTTTATAGCGGCTTCAACAGACTCAGTACCGCTATTGCTAAAAAACGTGTATTTTAAATCTCCCGGCGTTATTTTTGCTAATATTTTAGCTAGAACCGCTCTAAGAGGATCAAGCAACTCTTGGCTATGCAAAGCTTGTTTGCTTAATTGATCTACGACAGCTTTTACAACCTTTGGATGCCTATGCCCAACATTGTATATCCCATAACCTCCTAAACAATCGATATATTCTTTTCCAGTAATATCCATGAAACAATTTGGCCCCGAATCTTTCCATTCAACAGCAGCGTACTGTCCACCTTTCGTTACACTTTTTCTATACCGCAAAAAACCAGGATTAACGTATTCTTGGAATCCTTCCAATGTTTCATTGATAAACCATTTTATTTCTTCTGATGAGAGTTCATGCTTTAATAAGTATCCAAGAATTTTTTCGGTATAGTCATAGACTTCACGGTATTTCCATTGGGCCAAAATAAAACCTCCTTTTTGCATTCAACAATTATTCTAATTATTTTGTTTGCTAAACCGTATTTTTTCACCTATAAGAGCAAGAGATAAAGTAATAAATATCATAATTGTTGAAAGTGCATTAATTTCAGGAGAAACACCAAATTTGACCATCGAAAAAATTTTCAATGGTAACGTAGTACTCGTTGGTCCCGCTACAAAAAAACTCACTGTAACATCATCAATCGACAAAGTAAATGCCAGAAGTGCACCCGCCACAACTCCGGGCATAATAAGTGGCAATGTAACTTTCCAGAAAGTTTCCCATTGAGTAGCACCTAAATCCATGGATGCCTCTTCTAACGACTTATCAAATCCAGCTAGTCTGGCGTTTACAACCATTACTATAAATGGAACACTAAAAGTTATATGTGCTAATATAAGCGTCAACAATCCTGACGGGACATGAACCATGTTAAAAAAGACTAAAAGGCTTATACCCATAACTACTTCAGGAATTACTATAGGTATATACAACAGTGCATCAAGTACACTCTTGCCTCTAAATTTGTATTTATACATACCAACAGAGGTCATTATTCCAATCATAGTAGATAATGTCGTGCTTATGAACGCTACTTTTAAACTATTCATTAACGCGTTTAATACATCTTGATCTTGCATTAACCTTTTATACCAATCAAAAGTGAAACCAGTCCAAATTACATTTAATCTGGATTTGTTAAAAGAATATATTATTAATATAGCAATAGGTAAATAAAGGAATGTGAAGATAAGCACCATGTATATTGTCGATACTACCTTGTACGTTTTACTTTTCAACTAAAACACCTCTATTTTCTTTTTATCTCCTGATGCCGCATGTACATATAACTCAATAAGCACTAACGTTAAAATTATGAGAATTATAGACAACGCTGAGCCAAAAGGCCAGTCTCTAGCCGTTAGGAATTGATTTTTTATTAAATTGCTTACAAGCATAATTTTACTGCCACCTAAAAGATCTGGTATGAAGAAATAACCCAGCGTAGGTATAAAAACCAATATGGAACCAGTTATAACACCTGGCATCGTAAGCGGGAGCGTTACTTTTAAAAATGCATTCCATGGTTTTGCACCCAAATCACTAGCAACTTCCAGATAAGTATGGTCCAATTTTTCTATAGAAGCATATAATGGCATGACCATAAATGGAAATAAAGCGTATATCAAACCTAGTAGGATTGTCCCATTGTTATACAACAACTTCAAAGGTTCATCAATTATCCCTAACCTTAGGAGTACAAAGTTAATAATTCCTTGTGTTCTCAACAATATTATCCAAGCATATGTTCTAATTAGAGAGTTAGTCCAAAAGGGAATAATTATCATCATTAAAAGCATAGACCTATATTTTTTTTCAACATTTGCTACGAAATACGCAAATGGATATCCAAATATAATGCAAAAAACCGTTGTTAAGAAAGATATAACTAACGACCGCCAAAGGATTTTACCGTATAATCCATTAAACATCCTCATATAATTTTCTAAAGTAAATTTATATTCAATATTGCCATATGTCCCTCTACTCATAAAACTTATAATTATTACCAATGCCAAGGGTAATACAATAAATAGAATTACCCATATTATTATTGGAGATAGTGTAAATAACAAACCTTTTTCTATATGTCCTTTTTGATTTTCCTTAATATGTTCTTTACAAATAATACTTTTTATACTCTCTGCTCTTTGTCCCGCTCTCATTTATTCAGCACCACCATCCATTCGGCTTTCCAACATACATATAAATCTTGAGTCTCGTTGAAATCTGCTGTATTGCTCACCGGTTCGTTTACAACTACCTCTTTGCCATTTTTCAGCTTTACAATAGTCTTTAGATTAGAACCAACATATATGCGCTCTTTCATGCGACCACTCAATGAAATATATCCTTCCAATGGCTCTTTACTTAAAACTATACGTTCTGGGCGGATGGCTATATAAACCGATTCACCAGCTATTAATGTCTTTTTGTCTATCTGAATTTCTCCTTCACAATCTATATCTAAAAAAGCCACATTATCAATTGTTTTATTTACCTTTGCTTCAAAAAGATTTGTCTCACCTATAAAATCTGCTACAAAGCTGCTTGCAGGCTTTTCATATATTTCATCAGGAGTCCCCACTTGTTCTAATTTTCCACCATTCATCACTGCTATTCTGTCTGACATAGTTAATGCCTCTTCTTGATCATGCGTCACATATATAAAAGTAATACCAAGCCTTCTTTGCATATGTTTAAGTTCTACTTGCATTTTTTTCCTCAATTTCATATCTAATGCCCCAAGGGGCTCATCTAACAGCAAAACCTTAGGGTTGTTAACTATTGCTCTAGCTATAGCTACCCTTTGTTTTTGTCCGCCACTCAACTGATTAGGCATTCGGTTCTCATAGCCTTCCAATTGTACCAGCTTTAAAGCATCCAAAACTCTATTTTTTATTTCCTGATTTGGAACTTTCGGCCTGACCCCCTAACTCCGGAGATTATGCACTAAAAGGTTCAATTTTTGCAGCGTTGCTCATGAA
>JARRBK010000046.1 GCA_029982615.1 Tepidanaerobacteraceae bacterium
GTTAAATAAAAATGGTCTGCCAATAGATGATATCCACGCATTGGCAAATATCACCGTTTTAAATGAGCGAACGAATGTAAGTAGACTTTCAGGAAAGCCTCCTTGGAAGTACGTGCTCGAGTATAATATTTCTAGAGGAGAACTCGACGAACATTTTATACCTGGTGTTTTTGCGGACGCATCCGCAGGAAGGGAAATCGTAGAAAAAAGCTGGGGAAAAGAAGACCTCAAACAGGTATACGGGGATTTCGTGCTAAAAAGAGCAGAACTTCTTTCGAAAGCGGCTAATGAGTTTCTTTCAATCCTCAAAAAGAATTAAGAAAGTGTGAGCTTTTATGTCGCTCCAGCGAAAAGAAAAGCTCAGGATATACACTTATAGCGATTACGCTTCATGGCCGGAAGATGAAAGGTTAGAAATCATCAATGGAAAGCTTTTTATGCAGGCAGCACCATCAAGGATATGTCAAGAAGTCCTAATGGAGCTTTCTAGGCAGATTGCAAACTACCTTGCCGATCGCCGGTTCAGGGTCTACCCCGCACCGTTTTGCGTAAGGCTCCCAGAAGGCGATGAAAAAGACGAGGATATAAAGACAGTAGTGGAGCCCGATATAACAGTTGTGTGTGACCTTTCGAAATTAGACGAGAAAGGTATTACAAAGACAAACTTTTTAAGCAAAAATAAAAAAAAGGCGGGTGATATATATGTCCGTCGCAATTACCTTTTACGACGGTGTGGGCTGCATCGGGGGCAATAAGATACTTATGGAGGACGGAGAAAGTGCCCTTTTTCTGGACTTCGGCACCAACTTCAAAGCGGAGGGGATGTTCTTCGACGAATTTTTAGGCCCCAGGAGTGGCTTTGGATTTTACGACCTTCTCGCCCTAGACATTCTACCGCCGCTGAAGGGACTTTACAGAACCGACCTCGAATATCCCGGCGTGTGGGAAAGGTATTCCTCCCATCCGCGGTATCGAAAGACAGAGGTCCAGGGAATTCTCCTTTCCCACGCCCACTACGACCACTGCGGGCACCTTTCGTACGTCCGAGAGGACGTCCCGGTGATAGCAAGCCTTACCGCCGCCGTGATTTGCAAAGCGTTACAGGATACGGGAGGCGGAAACCGCCTGCAGGAGATATGCTACATAAATCCCCGGGAATACAAGGACGGCCTTTTGCAGACAGGCCATTACAAGTCGACAGCTTTCAAACAGAGGCGGTATAAAATCCTTGGAAAAGATTTTATTCCTGAGAGCGCCTGTACTTTTTGGGAAAATTACGACCACTCGCGGAAACTGGAGTGCTGCAAACTGGAGGCAATGGGAAGCGAAGCTGAAGCGGGCGGTTTTAGAGTGAAAATCTGGCCGGTGGACCACTCCATACCCGGCGCAAGCGCTTTTGGCATAAAGACTTCCGAAGGGTGGATAATTTATACCGGTGACCTCAGGCTCCACGGGAAGAATGCGGCTTTGACCAGGCGTTTTTTCGAAGAGGCGGCAAAGCTCGAGCCCGTGGCCCTTATATGCGAGGGGACGCACCCCGGGACGAAAAAGCCCGTCACCGAAGGAGAGGTTGCGGCAAACTGCTTTGACGTGGTTTCAAAAGCTGAAGGCCTCGTGGTGGCCGACTTCGGGCCGAGGAACGTCGAGCGCCTGCTTTCGTTCCTCGAGATAGCCGGGAAGACAAAAAGGCAGCTGGTTCTCACTGCCAAGGACGTATACCTGCTCGAGGCTTTGAAAGCGGCGGAGGAGGACGGGGTGCCCGACCCGCGCACTGACGGCAGGATAAGGATGTATGTAAAGCCGAAATCCCGCATGGACAAATGGGAAGCGGCCCTCCTCGACAGGATGGCTCTTGATAAGACCGTTACGGCGGAGGACATTAAAAAAGACCCGGGAAGTTACATACTTTGCTTTTCGTACTACGACTTTCACGCATTTCTGGACATACAGCCGGAGGGCGGAACGTACATATATTCTTCCAGCGAGGCCTTCGACGAAGAGATGCTGATAGACCACCAGCGGGTGAGGAACTGGATAGACTACTTCGGATTTGAGCTTTACGGGATTTTGGGCCGGGACAGGGAAAGGTCGGGCTTTCACGCCAGCGGCCACATCCACGGCCCAGGGATAGAGGAGATGGTGGAGACGATAAAGCCGAAGGTTCTCATTCCGGTGCACACCGAAGAAAGGGAATTTTTCGAGCGCTTTGTGGGATTTTGCAAGGTATTGTGGCCGGAGAAGGGGAAGGCGTTAAAGTTAAAATGAGATTATTATTGAATTCGCATGTTAAGTTATTAATTTCCTTATTTGCCGGATAAATGAAATAAAGTCCCCAATATTGTTCTGCAATATCCTATAAACTTCTTTATCGTCGATTTCATACATATTTTTCATTCAATCCTTTCAGATAATCATCATAAAACTTTTTTAATACTATTCCATAATCGCCATAGATATTAAAAACCCGTTCCTTGAAGTCTGCAAGGGCTATTTCGTCTACGCAATATAAAAGGTCGCCCGTGTACAGGACTTGATGGCACATATCTATCGGGGCTTTATTTAAGTTTACAAGGTCGATGTCGTCGCGCCCGAAGATCTGGCTTATATCGGATTCTATTTCGAGTTCCTCGAAAAGCGAAGGATTATTTTTAAACAGTATCGCAAGGTCAATGTCACTGTCGGGACGTTCACTTTTTGTGCCGAAGGACCCGAATATGTATAAAGCTATTATATTTTTATTGCATCTTGCGTAATCTACCAATTTTTCTATTTGCCCTTTTATGCGGTGGAGAACCCTTTCCACTAAAATCACCACAGGCTTCGTTTTATTTATATTATAATTATACCAGAGGCAATGTTTTGACAGCATACGGATGCACCTGCCCGTATGTCGAGCAGTACGGCGATATATGCAAGCATGTGGTCGCGGCGCTCTGGTATATTCATAAAAGCAAGGGCGACCTGAAAAGGCCATGGGCCATAAAGGTAAAAGATGTGGAGGCGGAAGTATTAAGCGAGCTTTTTTCTAAATCAAGAGAAAAAAGCAGCCGGTGAAAGTGGAATATATCTTTGAATTTTTCCCGCACGGCGGGTACGATTTTATTTCCAGGATGCACATGAAGATTGTGATAGACCGCATGTACATATTAAAAGACGTAAAAAGATTTTTTGGGCAAAAACGTTTCCAATATAGTTCTGGAAACTCTAAAAAGATTAGAGGTAGCTGTGGTAATTTCAGGTATGCCCAATGATCCGCCCGAGTATCATCCTTACACTGATCCGGATGAACACGAAAAGATAATAAGGAGCTTTAAACTTCCTTTTAACAAAGAAGATGAGAAGGGCATATCGGAGAACATTGGCATTTTGGTTGTTCAGAGTATGCTCATCACAGGTTTTGATGCTCCGATTGAGCAGGCCATGTATCTGGACAACGTGATCAAAGGGCACAATTTACTTCAGGTGATCGCCAGGGTGAACAGAGTATACAAAAATAAATCTTGCGGTTTTGTCGCCGATTATATTGGTGTTTTGAAGCACTCGAGAGAAGCGCTTGCCATTTATGCGGATGAAGATATAGAGGAAATTTCTGCAGTTGTCAGAAACAAAGCTAAAAGTGTAGATGAACTGAGGTATGTACATAACCTTATTGATGAATTTTTTGTAAAGCGCGGTATTAAAAGGTGGAGAGAGAACGTAGATGAGTGCATAGACATACTCGTTGATGAAGAGGTGAGAAATGAGTTTTAATGCTCGTAAGACAGTTCAATCATGCGATGGATGCTGTGCTTCCCGATCCTGAAGCCCTGAAATACGTGCCGGACTTGAAAATCCTGAGTTTCATAAAAGAATCCGCGAGGAACAGATACAGAGACGGCAAATTAAGCATAAAAGATGCGAGCAATAAAATAAGGGGAATTGTCGAGGAATATCTTGTATCAAAAGGTGTTGACCCCAAAATACCGCCGACTCCCAATGCCGCAAGCCGAGGGGCTAAAACAGTGGCAAAGAGGGCGGCTCGCAGGACTGCTTTCATCTTCGTTTCTTCTCCCTGGCATCATATTATTTTTATTTGATTTAATTGTCAACCCTATAAAAAGATTTTAAGAGAAAAATTGCATTTATAATAAGATACAATTAAATAAATTAATTTAATAACCTGTATTTGCCAAAATAACCAATATTTCGATTTAACTTATGTAAAATTATGATTCGATAATAAAAATAGAAGGGATTTCAATAAATGATTAAGTTAAAAATGCATTGAAATTGATTTTTTTTTAAAAAGGGTGAAGTCTTGTGCGGATAGGAAGTGTAAAAGACTTAAACTTTCATCATGAAAGGCATGCACCCAGCCCCGATACGGTCGCAAAAATGCCGATGGGAAATATAAAAAATCTTCATTTTAAAGAAAAGAATGAAACAGAAGAGGGATTATCTATAAGTAATACCGGCGATGCGGATTTCACAAGCCTTGCCGATAATATGGAAGAATTCGCCCTGGAGATAAAAAACACCAGGTTTGAATTTTCCATCCATGAAGATACAAAAAGGATAATTGTCAGGATTTACGACATGAATACTGATGAGCTTATAAGCGAAATCCCACCGGAAAAATTTTTGGACCTTATTGCAAATATATGGAAGCAGGTGGGGCTTATAATTGACAAAAAAGCTTGATGGTCAGGCAAATATTAAACAGCACTAATGGAGGTGCAGCAAATGGCAAGTTCAAGTTCAAGCTCCAGTTATATATCCAGCACGCTGCGCGTAAGCGGCCTTGTTTCTGGTATCGATGTGGATTCAATAGTGTCGAATCTAATGAAGGCTGAACGGACGAAGGTGGATAAACTTTATCAGCAAAAGCAGCTTGTAGAGTGGCAGCAGGAGATGTACAGGGATCTCAATCTTAAGTTGAAATCTCTGTATGACAATGTATTTAATATGAAGCTTCAAGGTACATATTTGAAATATAAGGCTTCTGGGACTCTGTCTTCCGGCACATCAGCGGATGTGTATTTTACGGCTACACCAGGTTCTGCTGCATCCAGCGGCGACTATACCGTACAGGTGAAAGCCCTAGCGACGAGCGCCCAGCTTACCAGCAGCAATTCCATTACAAAAGCCCTGACTGGGGATGCTATAACATTTCCTGTGACCGTTGATTCAACTAAAAATAAATTCGTGATGTCCGTCGGCGGCGTAGAAAAAACCGTAACTGTTGCTGAAGGGACATATAACGATATAGACTCCCTGAAGGTGGCGGTACAGTCGGCTGTGGATAAAGCTCTCGGTGAAGGCAAAGTTACTGTGGGCACCGATTCGGGCAGCCTGACTTTTTCCCCAGCAGACGGCTATAATCACAACATAACAATAACTTTGAAAGATTACAGCGATAGTGCACAAAGCATCCTTGGGGCTCTCGGATTTTCCGATGGAGACTCGTATTCGGAAATTAACATTAACAGTTCCATATCTTCTCAAATCACAAAATTTAAGAACAACCCGGGAGATCAGTATAAATTTACTATATACAACGGCGACAAATCGGCCGAGTTCACATTTGACAGCAGCGCCACAATTAATGATATACTGAAGGCGATATCCTCCAATGAAAACATCAATGTAACCGCAACTTACGACACCCTGACCGATAAAATAGTCATAAAGACCAAAGATACTGGAGAAAGCGCTTCTATAAAAATAGAAAATACTGAAGGAAACCTGTTCGGTCCCAGCAGTGCTTTCAACATAGCATCGGGGGAGATTAAAAAGGGCACCAACTCCAAGATAGTATTTAGCGACATTACGGTGGAGAATCAGTCCAATTCCTTTACGTTAAACGGTATACAGTTCAACCTCAAGCAGGTCATGACGGAAACAGCTACTTTGAAAGTGGAATATGATACCGACACCGTAGTGGAAAAGATAAAAAGCTTTATATCCCAGTACAACGACACCATCAGCGCTATTAACGAAAAGCTTTCTGAAGAGCGCTATTATGATTATTCTCCGCTGACTGATGCCCAAAAAGAGGAGATGACCGAAAAACAGATTGAAGCTTGGGAGGAGAAAGCAAAAAGTGGTCTTCTGCGCTCCGATACGCTGCTGATGGGCATTATCAATAAAATGCGGCAGGCTATATACACTCCGGTAAGCGGGCTTTCCAGCGATATGGATACACTCAGCGAGATAGGCATAACCACCGGCACGTATCAGGAAAAGGGGAAGCTTTATCTTGATGAAGACAAGTTGAAAGAAGCCCTTGCGAAAGATCCTGAAGCCGTAATGAAATTGTTCACCGCTTCGGATGACAGTGATTCTTCAAAAAACGGCGTGGCGGTAAAGCTTTACGACATATTAAAATCAGGTATTGATAGCATCACCGACAAGGCGGGTGGCGGTGATTATCAGCTTTATGACAACAGCACGCTGGGCAAGACCATCAGGGATCTTAATGACAGGATAAGCGATATGGAGGATCACCTTAAAGAAGTGGAAGAAAGCTACTATGATAAATTTACTCAGCTGGAGGAAGCCATAGCGTATTATAATCAACAGAGCCTGTGGCTGTCGCAGCAGCTGGGGCTTGGAAGTTCATAACAAGAAAAAGCGGGGGTATAAAATGATAGACGCATATAGACAGTATCAGCAAAATTCCATAATGCTGGCGTCGCCGCAGAAGCTGGTGCTGATGCTTTACGACGGTGCAGTGCGGTTTATAAAAACCGCCAGGGAAGCCATGTTAAAAAAGGACTTTGAGGGGTCGAACCAAAACCTGATCAGGGCGCAAGACATTATTTCAGAGCTGAACTGCAGCTTGGATATGAATTATGACATATCTAAGAATTTAAGAAGCCTTTACAACTTTATAAACGAAAAACTCATCGAAGCCAATATTAAAAAGGACGTGGCGATCCTAGATGAGGTGGAGCCGCTGCTGGAAGATTTGAGGCAGACATGGTATGAGGCATCAAAAAGAATGAATTCTCAGGCTAGAGGGTAGAAAATGGACAATGATTTAAAAATGCTTTTAAGTTCAAAAAAAAATATCCTGGAAGAAATCAAGCAAACGACGTGTGAGATAGGAAAAGCGTTTGAGGAAGAAGATATTGAGCAGGCATTAAAATTGTTAAAACTGCGGAAAAAGCAAATGGATGAGGTGGATGGCCTAGACGGCAAAGCATTGTCTGCCTGTTCAGGAGATTCCGCCACTCTTTTAAGAAATATAGAAACGGATGGAGAGTTAAAAAATATTTTTGAAGACATCCGGGTTATTTTAAAAGAAATTAAAGAAAAAGACGGCGAGAATATTAAAAAAGCCGAAATGCTTAAAGCACAGCTTTCGGGTGATATAGCGGATTTGAAACATACAAAGCGCGCCCTGAAGGGATACGGAGTCATAGAAACAAGGCAATCCCGCTTTGGCGCGTTTATCGATACAAAAAAGTAACTTTTTTCTTGCATTTTTTAACAAATAAGCGTATAATAATAAAAGGCATAACTTAGGTCTGTGGTTGAAAGTCGATGCCAGGGCCGTAGGCGAAGCGACTCCCAGCGGTGGTGGCGTTCCACTCGCAGTATGCGGCGGTTTTTGGGAAGACCAGGTCAGCTAAGGAAGTGCCGATAAAATCATTTAAAGTGAGGGGTTTTTTTAATGGCATTTCAGGACAAAACATTGGTATGCAAAGAGTGTGGGAACGAGTTTGTTTTCACTGCCGGCGAGCAGGAATTTTACGCGGAAAAGGGTTTTGAGAATGAGCCTACCCGGTGCAAAGCCTGCAGAGATGCCCGCAAAAAGAGAATGAGCGATGGAGGTTTTAGAAAACAGCCTAGACAGATGTATGATGCAGTCTGCGCTGACTGCGGAGCACCCACACAGGTTCCCTTTAAGCCCAGAAACGACAGACCCGTATACTGCAGCGATTGCTACCAGAATCACCGCATGGCTCAGAACGTCTAAAAAGGGAAATTAAGGTCCGGATATAAAAACCGGGCCTTTATTTTTTAAACATAAATTTCATATTGAAATAATATACTTTATATTGTATAATTACACATGATTTTAAATTTGACGGGGAGAGAGGGGAATAAAATGATAAAATTCAACAGAGCGGCAGTGGCGGTACTGATAATTTTTATGGTGATGAGCATTCTGGCAGGCTGTGGAAATAAAGCGGCTTCAACCCAACCGAAGCAAGAACAGGTAGCTCAGAGCAGCGAGAATCAATCATTCCAGCAGTCGGACGCCACCAGCCAGAATTCGGGGGAAGAGGATATTGTACAAAAGATTAAAAGTTCAGGCAAATTGGTAATTGCCACCAGCGCCGATTATCCCCCATATGAGTTTCACGATATTTCGGGCGGCAAGGATGAAATAGTAGGTTTTGACATAGATATTGCCAAGGCTATAGCAAAAGAGCTGGGAGTTGAACTGGAGATAAAGGATATGGCTTTTGACGGAGTGCTTCCGGCGTTGCTGTCCAAAAAGGTAGATTTAGCCATTGCGGCCTTCACCATTACGGAAGAGCGTAAAAAGAGCGTGAATTTTTCCGATCCGTACCTGGACGGCGGACAGCAGATAGTGACATATAAGGGCAGCAGCATAAAGGGAAAGGAAGATTTAAAAGGCAAGACCATTGGGGTACAGCTGGGCACGACTGGCGAAGCGGAGGCAAAGAAAATAGAGGGTGCGAAGCTGAAACAGTTTGATAGAGTGGATGCGGTAATGCTTGACCTTATGAATAAGCGCATTGATGCAGCGATTGTAGGCAAAGTTGTGGCTGATGCATATATTAAGCTTAATCCCGACAAATATGAATTGGCTGGAGATAAGTTGAATTCAGAACAGAACGGCATCCCCATAAGGAAGGAAGATACCAAGCTTCTGGAAGTGGTGAACAAAGTTTTAAAAGACCTCAAAGACAGCGGTGAATATGAAAAACTGGTGCAGAAATGGTTTGTAGACTTCAAACCCGCGGAAAAAAAGTAGCGTCAGGGCTCTTTGCAGAGCCCTTAATCTTTGAGAGGAGTATTTTTTGACATGAATCTGGACTTTTCCATAATAAAACCGTATTTCAATATTTTTTTGTTGGGAGCTTTTGTAACAGTCAAAATAACAGCTCTAGCAGTACTGATGGGCATTGTAATCGGTTTATTTGTTGGAATGGGTAAATTGTCTCGTTTTTGGTTTATAAGGATGCTTTGCAGCACATACGTGGAGGTCATCAGAGGGACGCCGCTGCTGGTTCAGATATTCATTTTCTATTTCGGCCTTCCACAAATCCTGGGCGTGAACATTCCCGAATATCCTGCGGCCGTAATGGCCCTTGGCATCAACAGCGGCGGTTATGTGGCGGAGATAATCCGGGGAGGCATTTTGGCGGTGGAAAAGGGACAAATGGAAGCCGCCAGGTCCCTGGGAATGAGTCATAGCCAGGCTATGCGATACATCATACTGCCCCAGGCTTTCAAAAAGATGATTCCGCCTCTGGGAAATGAGTTCGTAACTCTTTTGAAGAATTCCTCATTGGCCACAACCATTGGGTTTTCCGAGCTCACCCGAGCAGGTCAGATTGTGGCGGCCAACACCTATAAACCCTTTGAGCCGTATATTACTGTGGCGGCTTTTTATCTCGTCATGACCATAGGCTTTTCCAGGCTGCTTGGCATTCTGGAAAGGAGGTTGGCTGTAAGTGATTGAGGTAAGAAACTTGTATAAGAATTTCGGCCGACTGGAAGTTTTAAAAGGAATAAATAATAAAGTGGAAAAAGGCGAAGTGGTGGTGATAATCGGGCCTAGCGGCTCCGGGAAAAGCACGTTTCTGCGCTGCCTTAATCTGCTAGAGGAGCCCACTCGAGGAGAGGTATATATTGAAGGCAAGAACTTGATGGACCCTAGGACCGACGTAAACAAATTGCGGCAGGATGTGGGCATGGTGTTTCAACATTTCAATCTTTTTCCTCACAAAAACGTCATAGAAAATATTACTCTCGCACCGATTAAAGTTAGAGGGGAAAGCCCTCAGCAAGCCCGAGAGCGGGCCATGCAGCTATTGAACCGTGTGGGCCTGGCGGACAAAGCCGATAGCTTCCCATCTCAGCTTTCCGGAGGCCAAAAACAGCGGGTGGCCATAGCCCGGGCTCTGGCAATGAATCCCAAAATAATGCTTTTCGATGAGCCCACTTCAGCCCTTGACCCGGAAATGATAAAAGAAGTCCTGGACGTAATGAAGGATCTGGCGCGGGAGGGTATGACCATGGTGGTGGTAACCCATGAGATGGGCTTTGCTCGAGAAGTGGGCGACAGGGTGATTTTTATGGATGAAGGCAGGATACTGGAAGAAGGAACACCCGAAGATATATATAACAGGCCTCAGAATCCGCGCACAAAGGATTTCCTCAGCAAAATACTGTGACAGGTATAGCCTTTAGGCTTGCCTGCTCATTTAAATTCCCTCACACAAAAGAGCCCGGTCTTATCCGGGCTTTTTGGGTGAATGAAAACCTTCAGGCTGAAAAGACTGTTTTTAAATCCTTTTTTGCGGTGTTTGGAGACAGTAATATCCAATATTTTTAAGTATTAAAGTAATTTGCCTCCTGTGCTATAATCAAAAAAGAGATCTAAATCCCCGGTTGCAAAGAGAAGGAGAGATTTTATGATTTTCAGAGATTATCATGTTCACCTTGAAAATGGGCCATACACTATTGACTGGATAAAAAGATTTATAGAGGAAGGCGCAAAAAGAGGGATCGTTGAAATCGGTTTTTCCGAACACGGCCATAGGTTTGTACAGGCAAAGGGCCTATACAGAAGCTCAGGGTTTAGAGGGCAGTGGACCGCCGGAGAAGCCACAAAAAACATAGAAGAATACATCGATATAGTGGAAAAGGCTAAAAGCATGGGCTTGCCCGTAAAACTCGGTATAGAAATGGACTACATACCTGAATATGAGGATGAAATACGGGAATTTGTGGATAAATACCCCTTCGATTATGTTCTGGGTGCCGTCCACTGGATCGGAGATTTCGGCTTTGACAACCCTGAGCTCTTGGAAGAATGGAATTCCCGTAATATAGACAAAACTTACCTTGAATACTTCGATATTTTGTTGAAAGCAATAGATTCGGGGATATTTGACTGTATAGTGCACCCCGATGTTATAAAGGTATTCGGCCACCGGGCAATGTTTGATATGAACCAGACGTACAAGAGGGTGGCTGAAGCCATGAAGAAGCGGGGGCTTTGTGCGGAAGTGAGCACAGCAGGCCTGCGAAAACCCGTGGCCGAAATATATCCTTCCCCTGGGATGATGGAGCATTTTGCAGCATGCAACGTCCCCGTCATGATAAACTCCGATGCCCACATACCAGAGGATGTGGGTAGGGATTTTGACAAAGCCTTGGATTTTGTTAAACATTATGGCTACGATAGGCTCTGCTATTTCGACTGAGTCAGTTGGCGGTTACTCGACTCAAAATTAAAACGTATTTTATTAAAGGATGATGATTATGTTCAATATTGTACTGGTCGAGCCCGAAATACCGCAAAACACCGGAAACATCGCCAGAACCTGTGCAGCTACCGGTGCTGTTCTGCATTTGGTGGGTCCGCTCGGATTTTCGCTGGAGGATAAGTATTTGAAACGTGCAGGCCTTGATTACTGGCATTTGGTGGATGTCAAATATTATGACAATTATCGACAGTTTGAGGGCAAAAATCCAGATGCAGTCATGTTTTTTCTCACTACTAAGGCAAAAAAGTGTTATACAGATGTGAATTACAATCCCGGCTGTTATCTAGTTTTTGGCAGAGAAACTGCAGGTCTGCCGTCGGATATCCTTTCGGCTCATTGGGAAAGCTGCCTTAGAATACCTATGGTTGATGACGCCCGGTCGCTTAACCTCTCCAACTCTGTGGCTATTGTTGTGTATGAAGCTTTGCGGCAAAATGGATTTCGAGGTTTAAAAATTCAAGGTCCATCCAAAAAATGAGTCAGGGTACGCTTCTCTGACTCATTTTTATGTAAATGAGTTAAGGAACACTCCCCTGACTTAAAACAGGCTCCAAAATAAATGTTGACAAAGCATCAAAACACAGGTATAATTGTATACAAAAATACATAGAAACAGGGAGAGATGAATATGGCGGCGGAATTGATGGGAAGGAAAATAAAGTTTGTGGATACTACTTTGAGGGATGGAGAGCAGACAGCCGGCGTTGTGTTTGCTAATCATGAAAAGTTGGAGATTGCAAAGATGTTGGATGAACTAGGGGTAGATCAGCTGGAAGTGGGCACGCCCGTGATGGGAGGAGATGAAAAGACGGCCATAAAGGCAATAGCAAAATCGGGACTTTCAGCCAGCATCATGGCCTGGAACAGAGCTAACATTGAAGACATAAAAGAATCTCTGGACTGCGGTGTGGACGCCGTGGCCATATCCATTTCCACATCTGATATTCATATTAGAAACAAGCTGAGAAAAAGCAGAGAATGGGTTCTGGAAGAGATGGCTAAAGCTGCAGAATTTGCCAAAAGCCAAGGGGTATATGTTTCTGTCAATGCAGAAGATGCATCCAGAACGGATATGGATTTTCTAGTGAAATTTGCTTTGGAGGCTAAAAGAGCTGGTGCCGATAGGCTGCGCTTTTGCGACACTTTGGGCATATTAAATCCCTTCAGAACGGCGAAAATGGTGGAGGAGCTCATAGAAAAAGCGGGTATTGATGTGGAGATGCACACCCACAATGACTTGGGGATGGCCACTGCCAATGCACTGGCG
>JARRBK010000047.1 GCA_029982615.1 Tepidanaerobacteraceae bacterium
CAGACCTGCATCTATTCTAACAAAGGAGGTTTTTTATTTCTACTCATAGCTATAAGCTTTTTGGAACCACCTGCATAGCAGGTGGTTTTCATTATACAAAAAATAAGAGCAGCACAATTGCTGCTCTTTCAGTTATTTCTTGAAATCTTTCTCGAATTCATCTATGGAATCTTTTAATAGTGATACGGTGTAGGCCATAGATGGGCCTCCTCCAAACGCCACCGCCACCATAGCTGCTTCCATGATTTCTTCGCGGGTAGCACCGGCTTCAAGGGCTTTATATACGTGGTATACTATACAATATTCACAGCGGTTGTAAGCGCCGATGGCTACACTTATGAGCTCCTTCATTTTTGTGTCCAGTGCCCCAGGCTTGTAAACTTCACCCAAAAGATTCATGAAAGCCTTTACCTGTTCTCCGTTTGTCTTGGATACTTCTTTTACGCCGCCCATGAATTCATTCAGCAGTTCTCTGGGATTTTTAGCCATAAAAATGTCCTCCTTAAAATTTTTATATTGCTATGCTAATTATTAGTATAGCAACTATTATGATGTAATTCAATAGTATGGCTTAAGATTTTTTACATTTTTTATTAGTATTTGCCTTAATCCTTTATATTATCCATCATTTTTTTTAACACTCTTGTAAATATTTCTATTTCCTCGTGAGTAATTCCTCGCGCAAAATTTTCAGTCATCTTTTCGCATTCTGGCAAAAATCTCTCCCTCAACTCTCGGCCCTTTTCTGTGAGCTTAAGTCTTATGATCCTCCTGTCCTGGGGATCTACTTGCCTTATTACAGCCCCTTCTTTTTCCATTCTATCCAGCAGCCTCGCTACAGTGGACCCTTTAATATTCATCTTTTTTGCCAAATCTTTCTGGTTTATGCCTTCATACTTTCCCAGATAATAAAGGGCAATCCACTGCACTCTCGTGATGCCAAGTTCAATCAACCTTTTGTTAAAGGCATCGGCCATCATTTTTGACGCTTTGTTTGTAACAAATGCAACGCACGTCTCCAAATCGAACATTTTATCCTGCTCCCAAAAAGTTATTTCCATAAGATTAATTATGATTTTGCAATTTTATAATAACATGTCTGCCAAAAAAAATGCAAGCAGCGTAATGCCCACCACCTCATTTACGTTGTACGATGCCACCTTGGCATGAGTGAGATTAGTAGGAGATACTATGGAATGTTCGTAATACAATAGGCTGGCAACTACGGCAATACCGGTCAAAAATAAAGGTCCAAAATGCACCAACTGCCAGAACCATAACAAAAGCACAATCGAAGCGATGTGAAATCCCATAGAAATCTTTAGAGCGTTTTCTATGCCAAAATCCGCAGGTATGGAATGAACGCCGTTTCTTCTATCAAAGTCCGCATCCAGTGTACCGTATATTATATCGAAACCCGCCACCCAAAGGCCATAGACTGCCCCCAGCACAACAGCAGGAAACTGTATATTCCCTGTGACGGCTATCCAGCTTCCAACAGGCGCTGCGCTGCTGGCAAGGCCCAGAAAAAGGTGGCATGCCCAGGTAAACCTTTTTGTATAAGAATAAAAAATCAGCAAAAATCCCGCCACAGGCAGGAGCCTGACGCAAAGGGAGTTGAGCATAAAAGCCGCCAGTACAAGAAGAGACAGGCAAACGGCGGCAAAGGCAAGGAGTTCCTTCTTCGAAAGTGTGCCTGCAGGTATGTGGCGATCCCGGGTCCTCGGATTTTTCTTATCTATTTCTGCATCTATTACCCTGTTCAATGCATTGGCGGCGTTTCTTGCGCCGAACATGGCCACATTTATCCAAAAAAAGTCGTAAAAGCTCGGCAGCCTTCTAAAAGGCGCAATAGCCGCTATATACGCAAAAGGCAGGGAAAAAATCGAATGGCGGAACATGACGGCTTCCCCAATCAAACGTATCTTTTCGAAGTACTTCAGGTTAATCGGTAAATCCATATTCCTTCCACCTTCTTGCGACGAGGTCCTTTATTTCTTGCGGCATCTGTATCTCTTCGGGCCATATCCTCTGATAACCTTCGGTTTCCCACTTCCTCGTAGCATCTATACCCATCTTGCCGCCATAACCTGCCAGGTTAGGGGAGTGGTCCAGCACATCCAGAGGCCCTCTCATTATTATTATGTCCCTTTCCGGATCCACATTATTAAAAGCCTTCCATGCCACTCTTGAAATATCGTGGGGATCTGTGTCATCGTCGATTATCAGGAGAATTTTTGTAAACATCATCTGCCCCATGCCCCACAGTGCATTCATAACCTTGCGGGCATGGCCCGGATAGGATTTTTTTATGGAAACGATGGCAAAGTTGTGGAAGGAACCTTCCACAGGCAAGTTGATGTCCACGATTTCCGGCAGAAACATTTTCAGCAGGGGCAGGAATATTCGCTCGGTGGCTTTTGCCAGGAAACAGTCCTCCATGACAGGCTTGCCCACAACTGTGGCGGGATATATTGGGGATTTTTTCCTGGTAATGCATTCCACGTGAAACACAGGGTAAGCATCAGCAGGCGAATAAAACCCGGTATGGTCTCCGAAAGGCCCTTCCCGTCGAAGCTCCTTAAAATCTACATACCCTTCCAGAATAAACTCGGCATGAGCGGGTACGTATATGTCCACCGTTTTTGCTTTAACCATTTCCACGGGAGCATTGCGCAAAAATCCGGCAAAGAGCATCTCGTCGATGTTCCGTGGAAGCGGAGCGGTAGCGGCATATATGAGGGCCGGATCTCCGCCCAGGGCTACAGCTACCTGCATTCTCCCACCGGCCCTTCGTCCTGCCACAGGACTTACCGCTTCCATGGATTTACCCCTGCAAAATTGCCCATAGATTTTCTCGCAGACCTGGCGGTAATTCTCGGCGCCATCCTTGTGCATGTGCCAGTGCATTCCTGTGGTGGATTTATCAAAGACCTGCATGCGGTACATCCCCATGTTCTGGCAGCCAGTCACAGGGTCTTTTGTGAAAACCACGGGCAGTGTAATGTACCTTCCACCGTCCTTAGGCCAGCATTTCAATATGGGGAGTTTAAACAAATCCACTTCTTCTTCCACTATTTGTTGGCAGGGAGCCTTTTTTACTTTTTTGGGGAATATCCTAGCAAGGCTAGATAGTCTTGAAAGAGTCTTCAGCTTTTCCGCAAATCCCTCCGGCATGGCCATAGGTACGAGTTCGTCGATGCAGCCGGCGATATCGTCAAGATTTTTTACTTCCAGAGCAAGGTTCATCCTCTCTTCGGTACCGAAGGCGTTTATCAGGAGGGGGAAACTGCTACCCTTCACATTTTCAAATAAAAGGGCAGGCCCTCCGGATTTTACCACCCTGTCATAAATCTCGGTAATTTCCAGTTCTGGGTCCACTTCTGTTTTTATCCTTTTCAAAAGACCTTTGCCTTCCAGAGCTTTTATAAAATCCTGTAGGTCCCTGTACGCCATTTTATCACCCTTTAATTTTTTCGGTTGTAAATATATTCCGCAATGTCCGCCAGCACTTTTTTCATGGGAATGTCCGGCAATTTTTTTAAAAAACCGGCGGCTTTTTCAATATATCTTCCGGCAAGCCATCTGGTGTATTCGACCCCGCCTGAGTCTCTAACTATTTCCAGGGCTGTTTCCGTATCTTTGACAGTTTGTTTTTGCTTTTGTAATATATACCGAAGCTCGTCCTTCTGCAAAGATTTTTGAAGGGCATATATAACCGGAAGCGTTATCACTCCCTCTCTTATATCAGCTCCTCCGGGCTTGCCCATTTCAGATTCGCTACAGGTTATATCCAGCAGATCATCGATAAGCTGAAAAGCTATCCCCAGTTTCATCCCATACTGGTAAAGGGCCCGGACTATTTTTATATCTGCTCCGCAAGAGGCTGCTCCAAGTTCGCAGCTCAAGCCGAACAGCAGCGCCGTCTTCCTCTGAATTCGATAAACATAGTTTCTAAAAGTGACATCGGTGTTATATAAATCTTCCCTTTGTTTTATCTCTCCCTCACATATTTTGTACATAACCCTCGAAGTGCGGTGGAGAATATCAAAATTGTTCATGGAAGTCAACAGTTCAAAAACTCTGCAAAAGATAAAATCCCCGGCAAACACCGCCACATCTTTCCCCAACCTGGCCTGGATACTGGGGATCCCTCTTCTTAAAGGCGAATCGTCTATAATGTCGTCATGCACCAGCGTCGCGGTGTGTATAAGTTCTACCGCCACAGCCAGGGGTTTTGTTTTTTCAAAGTCATATCTGCCGAATCGTGCCGAAGCCAGGACAAGAACAGGTCTTAGCCTCTTGCCTCCGCCGCTTACCATTTCAAATAACGGTTTGTTTATCAGATGAACATTTGTATAAATTGCTCTTTTCAATTCATCATCCAGAATTTCCAGTTCCTTCTCCAGTTCTCCCGGAATGAACTTTTGCACCTTATCACCACGCCTATTATTTTACCAAATCACTTCTATTACATAAGTATAAACATTTTGTTCAAAAAAGTCTACAAGCCTTTTGGTATTGATTTCACATGAAAACACTATTGAGATTGCCAAAGAACGGCTTCATTTGGGGTTTGTAAAAACATTTTTGTTCAATAATCTTTACATTAGTCCAGGTTGTTTACTATTATGTGCAAATTTTAATAACTCTGTAACTATTATAATTTCACTTTTTTCAGAAGGAAATTTTTATGTATTTCTCGAAAGTAATAGTAAATTTTTTTTGAAAAACATGGAACTTTTTTTTATTTTTTTCGTCTATATATCAGGAACATATTTGAAGGGGGTTATATTTTGCCTTTGCTGGAATTATCAAATATATGCCGCACTTATAAAAACGGCCAGATTCACATCGAAGCCCTGAAAGATATCAACTTATCAATTGAGGAAGGAGATTTCATATCCATCATGGGGCCTTCGGGCTCCGGAAAATCGACCCTGCTCAACATTATCGGCTGCCTCGACAGACCCACTTCGGGCACATACACCATCGCCGGGAACAGGGTTGAAAAGATGAGCGACAACCGGCTGGCGGATATCCGCAATCAATTGATCGGATTTGTGTTTCAGAGCTTCCACCTGCTGCCGGACCTTGATGCCAGGGCCAATGTGGAATTGCCCCTCATATACCGCGGTATGGGAGGCAGGGAGCGAAGTCGAAGGGCGATACAGGCTTTAGAATCCGTTGGCCTGGGCGAAAGGGTCCATCACCTGCCTTCCCAGCTTTCCGGCGGCGAACAGCAACGCGTTGCTATAGCTAGGGCCATTGCAGGCGAACCCAGGGTGCTTCTGGCCGATGAACCCACAGGGGCGCTGGATTCAAAAACCGGCGAAAATATAATGGCCATATTTGAAAAATTAAACAGAGAAATGGGAATAACCATAGTCCAGGTGACCCATGAAGAAAATATCGCAAGATATGGTCACCGCATCTTCCGACTCAAAGACGGCAAAATAGACCGAATAGAGGAGGTCAGAAATGATAAAACGATGAAATAATAAGAAAACAATAAAATTTTGCAATAGGAATTTTATATCAGGAGGTTTTGTAAATGGCACAGAGGTTCTTTATGATTTTCCTTATAGTGACAATTGTATTCGGCGGCGGCTTTTATGCCTACAGGCAGCTGGTTCCGCCTCCTGTGCAGGAAGCCCAGGGGCCGGTTTATTCTACAAAACCTGTAACGAGAGGCGATATATCCGTAGGAGTGGATGTTACGGGCACTTTAAATCCATCAAGGAGCGGCGGCATACAGGTGCCGGGTTCGCGGGAATATTCGGCGGATAATGTTCAATATATATTAAGTGAAATCCTCGCGCAGGAAGGCGAAGAGGTCAAACAGGGCCAGGTTATAGCAAAACTTGTGGCGCCGGGGCTTCAGTCACAGATAGACAGTTTGGAAAGCGAGATTCGGGCTAACAAAGATTACCTTTCGGAGCTTACAGGCCTGCCGGCGGACAGGATATATGAAATAAAGCCGGGCAGCGGCATCACTCTTCGGGCTCCTATAGACGGCAGAGTCACGGAACTCAGTATAAAGGAAGGCACTGAGGTGCCTCAGGGCCAAATAGTGGCAAAAATAGTCGACGACTCTACATACAGGATAAAAGCAAAACTTTATCCCAATGAATTTGAACAGGTTAAAAAAGGTCAAAAACTGGCTATCAGATTCACCGTATTCGACGGAATATATTACGGATACATAACGGAAGTCAATCCAAACCCCATACCGGACGGAGATGATGAGAATCCAGCCAGGGGTTTCGTTTACTGGATTACTGTTGAAGGGAAAAATCCCGGTCTGGTGCGAGCCAATCTGGAGGCCTGGCTGGGCATACCGTCGCCGGACAATGACGATACGAAAGTAAAATGGTTTGCAAACAACGCAACGGTTGACGGCTTTGCAAAAGAAGAAAAGGTCCTGGCCACCGCCGAAGCCATTGCTTCAACGGTTTATGTGCGACAGATGGACCTTGTCAAAAAAGGAGATCCGCTGGTTCTGCTGTCCGGATCGGATATAGAAGATACCATCCAGGAAAAACTCGATAAAATAAGAGAGAAAGAAAAGGAACTGTCGAATTTGCTGGCAAGAGCCGGTCAAACGGAAATACGAGCTTCCATGGACGGTGTCATAGCCGAGTGGGATAAGCAGGTTGGTGAAACAGTAGGCCCCAGAGAATGGATCGGGTATATTTTCAACACATCCGATATGGAAATGTGGGCTCAGGTGGACGATGTGGATGTGTTGCTGGTAAAACAAGGGGCTCCCGTCAAAATAACGTTGGATGCCCTCCCCGGTGAAACTTTTGAAGGAGAAGTCACGCAGGTAGAGACAATGGGAAAGGCGGAGAATGGAATCCCGCAATTCGGTATATATATCCGCGTAAAAGGCGGTCCTAAACTTCGCCCCGGAATGCAGGCCCACGCCCACATTGATGCGGGCAGTGCAAAAAATGTACTGCTTGTCCCACTGGAAGCCATATTTGAGGAAGACAACACTCCAAAGGTGGAAATTTTGAATAAAGACGGAACCACAAAAATAGTAACCGTAAAGCTGGGATTGATGAATGACAAAGTGGCAGAAGTCAAAAGCGGTGTAAATGAAGGAGAACTTGTCATAACAGGAAGCAGCGCAGATGTGCTGCCCAGCCAGCATATCGGCTCAAAAGATACTCTGCTGCCCGGAAATAATAAAGAAGAAAATGGTAAGAAAGACAGCAGTAATGAAAATAATAAAAATAACGCTCCTGCAGGCAAATGAGGTGGATGAAAAATGAAAAAAAATCGTATATTCTCCTTCCTTGTCCGAACTCTTTTTGCGGCAAAAATGGCGTGGCACGGAGTTTTGGCCCATCCGATGCGCTCTGCCCTCACAATACTGGGAGTGGCCATAGGAGTGACATCGGTGGTAAGCCTTATGGGAATAGGCGAGGGTGCCCGTCAGGCGGTGGTGGCTCAATTTAAAAGCCTGGGTTCCAATGTCATAGCCATAAAGGCCAATGATCCGTCGGTGGAGTTTGACCCCGAAGAAGCCGGGGATTTGGTGGAACGGGTCAGCGGTCTGAAAATGGCCACGCCAGTAATCAATACAAAGGCAGTAATGCGCTGGCGAAGAGCACGGGGCACCGCCAGCATAATAGGCGTAAGCAATGAATTCCCTCAGATAAGGGATCACGCCCTCATCTCAGGCCATTTCTTTACGAAATGGCATGTGCTGCAGCGCTCACCGGTAGCTGTTCTCGGATACAATATAGGGCACGGCCTGCTGGGAGGAAGGAGCCCCGTAGGCCAGACATTCACCTTAAATGGTGAAACCTTCAGGATAGTCGGCGTTCTGGCACCAAAGGGTTCCGACAAAGCTGAAGGCATCGATGACAAGATTGTCATTCCATATACCACTGCATTAAAAGTAGCGGGCAAAAAGAAAGTCGATGAAATCTGGGTGAAAGCCGACTCCACACAGGATGCTGATTTGGCGGTAGTGCAGCTGGGAAGGATTTTCAAGCGCAAGCTGGGCCTCGATCAGAGTGCTCCTACCCCTTCTGCGGGTAGTGAAAGCGGAGAAGGACAGGCTCCCGAAGAGGGTACAGGGGTTTCGTCTTCCGAACAGGTAAATATGGTGCATAGCACGGATTCTGGAGGCTTCGTAACCCTTTCGGGTGAAGGTCAAACTCAACAGGCCCAACAGCCCATCATTCCCGGCGGAGAAGATTTAATCACCATAACCAATTTGAACCAGCTGGTACAAGAAGCTGACCAGGCCAACAGGGTCATGACGCTGCTGCTGGGCGGAATAGCGGCAGTGTCATTGCTCGTGGGCGGGCTTGGCATAATGAATATCATGCTGGTATCGGTAACCGAGCGCACCGAGGAGATAGGCGTAAGGCGCGCCATCGGTGCAAAGCAGATAGACCTTTTGATCCAATTCCTTCTGGAAGCGCTATATGTCAGCGCTATAGGTGCCATCGCGGGAACCGCCGGAGGTATATGGGGGCTGAATGTGTTTACGCGCTATGGCTTCCATACCGCCATAAGCCTTCAAGCCATAAAAATAGCCGTAGTAGTGGCTTTGACCTCAGGGCTTTTGTTCGGAATCTATCCCGCATTAACCGCTTCGTCAGTTCCTCCCATTGAAGCTTTGAGGCGCCAGTGATTTATCAATACACTGGGAGAAAAAACAGGTTGACACCCGTATAAATATAATTGTATAATTATAAAAAATTAAAATTGTAGCATGGTAGTCATGGTAGGAGGTATTTAAAAACACTCTTACTTGAGTGTTTTTTGTTTTGCTCCCCATGCCGACCAAAATTATAAAAGGGGGTTTGTATTGTGAAGAAAATATTGGCTGCAGCAGCGAGCTTATTGCTCATTTTTTCCCTAATGCTGGCGGGATGCGGACAAAAAGCTGCCAGCACGAATTCCGGCACCTCGTCCGGTCCGGAGCAAACTCAATCCTCTTCAAATTCCGACTCTTCTGCGCAACAGTCTCAACCGGGAGAAAAAGTTTTCAAAATAGGCATTTCTCAATTTGTGGAACATCCCGCGCTGGATTCTGCGCGCAAGGGCTTTATCGACGGGCTTAAGGAAGCCGGTTTTGAAGAGGGAAAAAATGTCGTATTTGAACTGGAAAACGCTCAGGGCGACTTTCCCACCACCCAGACCATAGCCAGCAAGTTCGTGGGGGAAAAGGTTGACATGATTCTGGCTATAGCTACTCCATCAGCACAATCGGCAGCTAATGCCACCAAAGAAATTCCGATTTTGATTACTGCTGTAACGGACCCCGTTTCAGCCGGGCTTGTCAAAAGTCTTGAAAAACCCGGCACCAATGTCACCGGCACCACGGATATGAATCCTGTAAAAGAGCAGTTGGAACTATTAAAACAAATCCTTCCCAACGCTAAAAACGTCGGCATTCTTTATAATGCGGCCGAAGCAAACTCAAAGGTTCAGGTAGATATTGCTAAAAAAGCGGCCGCTGAGCTTGGATTGACCGTCCATGAAGCCACCGTTGCCAACAGCAGCGAAGTAAATCAGGCAGTGCAATCCATCGCCGGAAAGGTCGACGCTATATATGCGCCAACAGATAATACCGTGGCTTCTTCCATAGGCGCGGTAGTGAAAGTTTGTAATGACGCCAAAATTCCCGTCATTGCTGCCGAAAGAGGCATGGTAGACGGTGGGGCTCTGGCCACTTTAGGAATTGACTATTACCTCTTGGGAAAGCAGACCGGGAAGGTAGCAGCCAGGGTCTTAAAAGGCGAAAAACCTGAAGATATTCCCATTGAAGGTTCAAAGGATTTGAAATTAATCATAAACAAAAAATCCGCCGATGCCTTAGGAATAAAGATTCCTGACGAATTGATGTCAAAAGCCGATGAAATTATAAAATAAACGTGATTTTGAGGTGTTCTAATTAATGTGGCAAAACATGTTGTTAAAGTCCGTTGAACAGGGCCTTGTCTTCGGCATAATGGCCCTGGGAGTATACATCACATTCAAAATATTAAACTTTGCTGACCTGTCTGTTGATGGTAGTTTTCCACTGGGAGCTGCGGTGGCCGCTTCACTCATTGTGGGCGGCCACAGTCCCTTTACAGCCACCCTTGCGGCAATTCTGGCAGGAGCCCTGGCAGGCTATATCACCGGGTTTTTAAATACAGCAGGCAAAATAAGCGACCTTTTGGCAGGCATTCTTACAATGACTTCGCTGTACTCTATAAACTTGAGAATCATGGGGAAGCCGAACATCCCACTGCTAAACCAGCCTACCGTTTTTTCCATCATACAGGGTGACATAAAAAAAATATTCCCCGGCTTTCCGACACAATACACATACCTTATTCTTTTTATAATTATCGTAATTATAGTAAAAACTTTGCTGGATGCATTTTTGAAGACCCAGCTGGGCTTGGCTTTAAGGGCTACTGGAGACAACCCTCAGATGATACGCAGCCAGGGCGTGAATACCGATATGACAAAAATAATAGGCCTGTCTTTTTCCAATGCATTGATTTCCCTGGCCGGAGCTCTTGTGGCCCAGTACCAAGGTTTTGCTGACGTGGGCATGGGCATCGGAACCATCATAGCCGGGCTTGCTTCTGTAATAATTGGCGATGCCCTAGTCGGCGAAAAATCAATTTTTATCGCTACTTTGGGCGTGTTGTTCGGCTCCTTTTTATACAGGTTCAGTATTTCACTGGTACTATCTTTCAGACTTGCCCAAGCATCAGATTTGAAGCTCTTGACGGCCCTGGTCGTAATATTAGCCCTTACGGCACCACGCTTCAAAAAATCACTGAATCGTAAAAGGAGTAATATATATGCTGGTTCTTGAAAATCTTTCAAAGACATTTAATCCCGGCACCCCCAATGAAAATCAGGTATTCAACGGCCTTTCGTTGAAAGTGGAGGACGGAGATTTCATAACTGTCATCGGCAGCAACGGTGCAGGCAAGTCCACCCTGCTCAACGCCATAGCAGGGGTTTTCCCCATCGATGGTGGAAAAATTTATCTGGACGGCAGTGATATTACCGGGCTGCCGGAATATAAGCGGGCGGCATTCATAGGCCGGGTTTTTCAGGACCCCATGCTGGGCACTTCACCCTCCATGACAATTGAAGAAAACCTTTCCCTGGCTTTTTCCAGGGCAGAGAATATTTCTTTAAGATGGGGACTCAACGCAGAAAAAAGGAAATTATTTTCAAAATATCTTTCAACCATTCCTTTGGGGCTTGAAAACAGATTGAATACAAAAGTTAAGCTATTATCCGGCGGACAGCGTCAGGCCCTCACCCTCATCATGGCCACTATGAAAAAGCCCAGACTTCTTCTCCTGGATGAGCATACCGCGTCTTTAGATCCTAAAACCGCCACGCTTGTAAATGAGCTGACAGAAGAAATAATCAAAAGGGAGAAAATCACCACCATTATGGTGACACACAACCTGGAACATGCCATTAAAATGGGCAACCGCCTCATCATGATGCACAAAGGCAGGATTGTGCTGGATATTATGGGCGAAGAGAAAGCATCTTTGACCATTCCGCTTCTGTTGAGTAAATTCGAACAGCTCCAGGGCGAAAAATTTGTAGAAGACCGGGTAATGCTGGCTTAAAGTTGAAACTTTGCATAACGTGTTTCACCGTCTTTTCGAAAAAATATAATTCCAATTTCTTTACAATCGGTATTTTCCGGAACGTCGTGTTTGAAATATCCTACTGCGGCATGTTTTACAACTTCGTATGCCGGCATGGCCTGCGCCTCCGGAAAATATTTTTCAAGCCACTTCCGGTCGCCTACATAAGCCCGGACCTTTTCCAAAAGGCATTTTTTTTCGGGTCTGCGTGTATTAACCGGCGGGGCTTCCTTACCGTTATGAAACAAGAAGTCGAAATTGACCAGGTCCCTGAACAATTCATGGTCAACATCGAGGGTCAGGGCATATTCAAAGAGCAATTCATACCGCGATTTCAACGAAAGGCTTCGCCTCAGGAAGCCTTTTTTGTTGCAGTAGTCGTAAAATGATAGATACATTTCAAAAGGGCTCTTGAATTTTTTTATTAGATAAGAAAGGGAATGTTGAAACCTGCCGTCATTGTAAAACCTGTCCAGCAGTTTTGAAATCCCCTTCAGGATTCTGAGCTCTTCATACGCCATATCCCGGGTGTGCAAAACTTCATAGGGCGGTTTTGAGCGGTAGCGGATACCGTAATCGTCCGCCTCCCGCCGCAGGCTTGTTCCTTTCAGAAGTTTCAAAAACCCCAGCTGTATCTCCTCGGGGCCCAGGCTGTACACCTCATTGAAAGAGCGGGTAAAGCTTGAAAAATCCTCATGGGGCAGGCCGGCGATCAAATCCAGGTGAAGTTTTATGCCGGCTTTTTTCAGCAGTTTTATGCCTCTCAACGTCCTTTCTACATCCGCCGTCCTTGAAACGGCCTTGAGGGTCTCGGGGTTGGTGGTTTGAACCCCCACCTCAAACCGGAGCCTTTTCTCAAGGCCTTTC
>JARRBK010000048.1 GCA_029982615.1 Tepidanaerobacteraceae bacterium
TGATTTCGCCCATAGCCATCGAAGAAGGCCTGAGGTTCGCCATCAGGGAAGGCGGCAGGACCGTAGGAGCAGGAGTTGTAACTGAGATTATCGATAAATAGCGAAAAAAGGGGGAATCGAAAGATTCCCCTTAAATTTGTGCTCATTTAAGTGCTCTTTATTGACAATAAAGCTGAATTGTGATAAATTGATTAAAGCGACTATAAAGGGAAAATCCTTGCACTTATAGAAGACAGATTAATGGAGGTGTGCACATGAGGGTCAACATAGTAATGGCATGTACGGAATGCAAGCAGAGAAATTATTTTACCCAGAAGAACAAAAAAAATGACCCTGATCGCTTGGAAATGAGGAAATACTGCAAACATTGCGGCAAACACACGCTGCACAGGGAGACAAAATAATCGCAGGGGGATGTGGATTTTTCATGGCAGCTGCTGGAGAGAACTTTATAAAAAAAACCGGCAGGTTTTTTAAAGAAGTGAGGTCTGAACTCAAAAAGGTAACATGGCCAACGAAAAATGACCTTACCACATATACCATAGTGGTGTTGATTTCTGTTGCCATTGTCAGTGGTATTATATGGATTGCCGACACCATCCTTTATAAGCTGCTATTATTAATTCTCCGATAAAGGAGGTTGTTTCGAAGTTCGACGTTCGAAAGTTGAAACTCGATTAAGTAGAAGTTTTGCTTTGCAAAATTTCTACTAATTCGAAACTCTAACCTCGAACTTCGAATATCGAGAACAGGTATGTCTTCAAAAAACTGGTATGTGGTTCACACTTATTCCGGATATGAAAACAAAGTTAAGGCTAACCTTGAAAAAAGGGTGGAATCCATGGGAATGCAGGACAAGATATTCAGAGTTCTTGTTCCCATGGAAGAGGAAGTTGAAATAAAAAACGGGAAGAAAAAGGTTACCCAACGCAAGGTATTTCCTGGTTATGTCCTGGTGGAGATGATTGTAACCGATGATTCCTGGTATGTGGTGAGAAACACTCCAGGAGTGACGGGTTTTGTTGGAGCAGGCACAAAACCAATCCCCCTCCAGGAGGCAGAGGCGAGGAATATATTAAAAAAGATGGGCATTGAGGAACCAAAACCCAGGATAGACATTGCGGTAAATCAGAATGTAAAGGTGACATCCGGGCCTTTTGAGAATTTTGTCGGCAGGGTTGTAGAAGTAAATCAAGAAAGGCAAAAAGTGAAGGTAATGATATCGATGTTTGGGAGAGAAACTCCAATTGAACTTGAATTCAGCCAGATAGAAAAATTATAGGGAATTTAAGATGGTTTAAAAAGCTATAGGAGGTGTAAAAATGGCTAAAAAGGTGATATCCATGGTGAAGCTGCAGATACCTGCAGGCAAGGCGACACCAGCTCCTCCGGTGGGACCGGCCCTTGGCCCCACGGGGATAAATATAATGAATTTCTGCAAAGAATTCAATGAAAAGACCGCTCACCAGGCGGGTTTGATCATACCGGTGGAACTCACCGTTTATCAGGACAGGTCGTTTACCTTTGTGCTGAAGACGCCGCCGGCGGCAGTATTGTTGAAGAAGGCTGCTGGAATCGAGAAGGGTTCTAGCGAACCGAATAAAAACAAGGTGGCAAAGGTTACAAAAAAGGATATAAGGGAGATAGCAGAGCTGAAGATGGCCGATTTAAATGCAAACGATTTGGAAGCTGCCATGAGGATGATTGAAGGCACAGCCCGAAGCATGGGCATCACTGTAGAATAAATTCATAAAAAGTGGGAGGATTTTTCCGCTAAAACCACAGGGAGGTATGAAATTATGCCAAAACATGGTAAAAGTTATATGGAAGCTTTAAAGCTGATAGACAAGACGAAACTTTACGAACCCCGAGAAGCTATGGAACTGGTGGAGAAGACGGCCACAAAGAAATTCGACGAAACCATAGAAGTTGCAGTGCGCCTGGGGGTAGACCCGAGACATGCCGACCAGCAGGTAAGGGGGGTCGTAACGCTTCCTCACGGCACTGGTAAAACGGTCAGGGTGCTGGTATTCGCCAAAGCGGATAAAGCGAAAGAAGCCGAGGAAGCAGGAGCCGATTACGTGGGTGCAGAAGATATGATAGCCAAAATAGAAGGCGGATTCCTGGATTTTGACGTGGCCGTGGCCACTCCGGATATGATGGGCGCCGTTGGTAAACTGGGAAGAGTGTTGGGACCCAAAGGGCTTATGCCCAACCCGAAGTCTGGAACAGTCACTTTCGATGTGGGTAAAGCGGTCAGAGAGATAAAAGCAGGCAAGATTGAATACAGGGTTGACAAGACGAGTATCGTTCATGCTCCCATAGGGAAAAAATCTTTTGGCACCGAGAAACTGCTGGATAACTTCAGGGCGCTCATGGAAGCCATTATAAAAGCGAAGCCAGCCGCAGCAAAAGGGCAGTATATAAAGAGCGTGGTTGTATCCAGCACTATGGGACCGGGCATAAAAATAAATCCAGCCAAACTGGTAGAGTGAAAATAAAATAGCCGCGAATAAAAAAATCCGTATATATTCTTCGCTGCAGACAGCAGGTGCCTTGTGGCTTAATAACCTGCCGAGGCGGAAAGGTGGACAGCGGTTTCTTTCATGAAGATATGGAAGAGACATGGTGAGCTGTTTCGTTAATAAATGCCTTTCTGTAAAATCTGCAGAAGGGCATTTTTATATATTTATTTGTTTGTTATATAAAACATAATATAGCGTCAGATTCAATAAAGGCTTAATGGGAGGTGAAAAATTGGCTGTTAAACCTGAAAAAATAAAGGCCGTGGAGGAGTTGAGGGATAAATTCGGCCGCTCAAAAACCGTAGTTTTGGCGGATTACAGAGGATTGAATGTGGCCGACATCACTCAGCTTAGAAAAAAACTCCGGGAACAGGGAATAGAGTTCAAAGTCGTCAAAAACACCCTTACGCGCATAGCGATTAAAGATTTTGACTATAACCTGGATGAGTTCCTGGAAGGCCCTACTGCAGTGGCTTTCAGCTACGAGGATCCGGTGGCGCCGGCGAAGGTTTTAGTAGATTTCGCAAAGGCTCATAAAGAGCTGGAAATAAAGGCTGCTGTGGTGGAGGGTAAGGTCTGCGGCAAAGACATAATTGAAGATTTGGCCAAAATGCCGCCAAAAGAGGAACTGCTGGCCAAAGCCGTGGGCTCCATCCAGGCACCGCTTTACGGTATAGTAAACGTTCTGCAGGGCCCATTGCGCAACCTGGTGTATACCCTGCAGGCCATACAGGACAAAAAAGCCTCATGATATGCTTGTAAACTATTAAAAATTCATCTGAATTGTAAAAAACAAAAAATCGAATTTGTAAAACAAAAAAGGAGGAAAACAGCAATGACAAAAGAAGAAATCATTTCTGCCATTGAGAATATGACCGTGCTTGAACTGGCTGATTTAGTAAAGGAACTTCAGGATAAATTCGGTGTTACCGCCGCCGCTCCCGTAGCAGTAGCCGCAGGGCCGGCTGCCGGTGCGGCTCCTGCTGAGGCCGCATCCGAGCAGACTGAATTCGATGTGATTCTGGCTGCTGCCGGTGCAGAGAAAATCAAGGTTATCAAGGCTGTAAGGGAAATCACCGGTCTTGGCCTCAAGGAAGCCAAAGACCTGGTGGACGGCGCTCCGAAGCCTGTGAAGGAAAAAGTTTCAAAAGAAGAGGCAGAACAGATAAAGGCAAAGCTCACCGAAGTGGGCGCTACTGTCGAAATAAAATAGCAAAAGCTCAAAACTCCGGGATTTTCCGGAGTTTTTTTAACCAAAATATTTTTTTATCCGGCGCTGTAGCGCAAAGCGGCTGATACCCAGCAGCTCCGCCGCTTTTGTCACATTCCATCGAGTCATATCCAGGACCTGCCTGATATGCCGCTTTTCCAGCTCTTCGAGAGAAAATGAAGCATCTGAGTTTGCTGAAGAAGGTTCGGGAGTAGTATTATTTTGGATTAATTCAAGGGGAAGTTCGCTTTCAGTGATGTAATCTCCCTTAACAAGTATAAAAGCGCGTTCGAGGATGTTTTTGAGCTCACGCACATTGCCTGGCCAGTGATATGTTGTTAAAAGATTAACTGCTTTGTCTGAAAACCCCACGATATTTTTCTTGAACTGTCGGTTAAATACGTCGGTGTAGTAATCCAGCAGCAAAGGTATGTCGTGGGCCCTTTCCCTCAAAGGCGGTATGTGGATGAGAACAACGTTGAGTCGGTAATAAAGGTCACTTCTAAACCTGTTTTTTTCTATTTCATCCTTCAGGTTTTTATTTGTAGCAGCTATGATCCGGACATTCAAAGGTATCCCCGTAAGGCCTCCGATCCGGCGGATGGTGCGATCTTCAAGAAACCTCAGCAATTTTGATTGAAGCTCAAGGGGCAATTCTCCCACTTCATCGAAGAAAAAACTTCCTTCGTCAGCCAGCTCGAGAAGGCCGCGCTTTCTTGCGGTAGCGCCGGTAAATGCGTTTTTCTCATGGCCGAATAGCTCGCTTTCGAAAAGATTAGCAGGTATAGCGCTGCAGTTAAGGGTAACAAAGGGTTTTTCAGAACGATTGCTCTTTTCATGAATTAACCGGGCTATAAGCTCTTTCCCGGTGCCCGTCTCCCCTTCGATGAGGATATTGGAGTCTGATTTTGCTATAGATTCCAGCTGGTTTAAGGTGCGAAGCATTTGAGGGTCTTTAGTGATAAAAGCGCTTTTTTGGTCTCGCGACCTGAGAATAGTATTTTCGTTTTTCAAAGACCTTTCCTTCAAGGCTCTTTGTATGGATAATTTTAATTCGTTAATATCAAAAGGTTTTGTTATAAAATCATAAGCGCCGTTTTTAACCGCTTCGACAGCTACTCGTGTATCGCCAAAAGCAGTAATAATAATGACAATTATATCGTCATCGATTTCTTTTATTTCCTTGAGCATTTTAATACCGTCAATATCCGGAAGCCTGAGGTCCACCACAGCCACATCCGGGGTCAAGTTTCTGCAGCTCATCAATCCGTCTTTCCCCGAAAAGGCGATTTCCACAGAATAGCCTTCGGCCTCCAGAGACATCTTTATACCGCTGCATATGGAGGTTTCATCATCCACTATGAGAATTTTTTGAGCCATTTTTAATCACCTTTAAAAAATTATTTGTTTTACCTGTTTCTGACACGCAAGGCACATGCCGAATCTACGGCAAACCGCTGCCAATGGCGGGGAAGCACCGAAGCGGCAGGGTGAGTACAGGTGACGGGTATATCCGGCGGGAAAGTTACTTTCCAGATAAAAATTAACTTTATATTCTACAAAAAAATATTATTTCCTTCTAAAAAAGTGCAGTTTTTTACTGCACTTTTTTAGAAAGATGTTTATTAAAATCATTGAATGATATCGCAATTAAATAACCTTTAAAGCGACCAGAATCATTCTCAAACCCAGCACCACCGTGATTAACACGACAATAGTCCCCAATATGTTGGAAACGGTGTTGTTGGTAAAATCGAACATTATTTTTTTCTGATTCATCACAATCAAAAGCAGGATGGCCGATATGGGAAGCAAAATTCCGTTGACCGCCTGGGCGAAGACAATGACCTGGACGGGGTTTGCACCCAAGAATGCGACCGCTGCTCCTGCCAGCAGCACGATTAGCCATATTGTTCGGAAGTAGGAGTTTTTTAAATCGCTTTTAAATCCAAGCACGCCTGTAATAGCATAAGCGGCTGCCATTGGAGCTGTAATAGCGGAAGAAATACCTGCACCAAAAAGGCCTATGGCGAAAAACCATTTTGCCCATGGACCAAGCAGGGGTTCCAGCTGCCGGGCCATGTCTGCTGCTGATTTGACGGTAGTTCCTGTTCCAAACATTGAAGCAGATGTGATTATGATGGCCAAAGATATGATTCCCCCGAGGCTGATGGATAAAATTGAATCCAAACGGGACTCGTATATGGCTTCCGGTTTATTGTCCATTTTACCCCATCGCTCTGCAGAGGCCGAGGAATGCAGGTAAAGATTATAAGGGACCACGGTAGTGCCTATAAGGCCCAGAGTGACCAGAAGAGCTTTTGCCGGAACCACAGGGACGAACAAGCCGTGAAAAACCTCGCCCCAATTAGGCGATATGACTATGGCCGTTGCCACGAACACAATGCTCATCATAATAACGATAGCCAGCAGTACTTTTTCTATAAGTTTATAACTTCCAGACCATAGCAAAAAGCCTGCGGTTACCGATATTAAAACCACCCAAAATTGTTTGGCTCCTCCGAATATTACCTGAAGTCCCATTGATGCTCCGCTGATGTTGCCGCTCTGAAAGGCGGAGTTTCCGATGCCTAAAGCGGCTATCACCAGAGCCACTACCGCAAGCTTCATGGATGGATTAGATTCAAAAGATTCCCTGATGGCGCTTCCCAACCCCTTGTTGGTTACAATTCCGATTCTTGCGGCCATTTCCTGCAGGATTATGGTGGCGATGGTGGAAAATAGCATAGCCCAAAGGAGTGCATATTTGAAATTTACGCCTGCAAGAGTACATGTAGTGACCGTTCCGGGGCCAATAAAAGCCGCTGTTACAATGGCACCCGGCCCTACGCTGGATAATTTCTGCCAGAAAGATTTGTTTTTTTCCATGACAAGCCTCCTAGCTTCTAAGTTTTATTTTTGTTCTGGAAAAGTTTAAGATTAACGCATCTACCCACCCCCAATTATTATTATTTGACAGTTTTTACAGCATGATTTATGCCAACAAAAAAATAAGGGTTTTTTATTTGATAAACCCTTATTTTCAACGTTTTTACTGCTGATTTATGAAATTCACCGGAGTGGTATTGCAATTACCGCTCACTTAGTGCGGAAATGAACGCGGAAATGCCACATAGACTGTAGTGCCCATGTTTTCAGAGCTTTCCACCCATATCCGGCCATGGTTTTTCAATGTCAGGCTGTGAACCACGCTAAGGCCCACACCGGTGCCGTTTTCAAAGGTCGTAAAAAAGGGATTGAAGATTTTGTCCAAATTTGTTTCAGGGATGCCGACACCCGAATCTTTTATGGAAATAATGATTTCTTCATCAGTAAAAAATGATGAAACCTCAATAGTATCGCCTTGATTGCTGGCCCGGGCCGCATTGGTGATGAGGTTGATCAAAATCTGTTTTAAATGTCCTCTGTCTGCAAAAAGATGCTCCTTTGCATTTGAAAAGTTGCAGTATAAAGTCAAATTTTTATTTTTCAGCACCGGTTCTATAAAAGGCATGACTTCTTGCATCAGTTTTTGTATTAAAACCTTTTCCGGCTGAGGTTCCCCGGGCCTGGCGAAATTCAGGAGATTGGAGATAATATTGTTTATTCGCTCTATTTCACGGTATATGGAAGAAAATATGGATTCCAGTTTGCCATCATCGGCTGGAAGTTTGGATTCCATAGCTTGAAAACACACCTGAATCCCCTGAAGAGGATTTCTTATTTCATGGGCCAGTACTGCGGACATTTCCCCGAGAAAAGTCAGGCGGTTCACATGTTCCATTTTTTTGATATATTCACTCAGCTTTACAGACATCGTATTGAAGGCGTCTTTTAAAACCGCTATTTCATCGTTGCGATTGTATTCTATTTTTATATCAAAATTTCCCCTGGCGATTTCCTCGCAGGCAAGAGAAAACTTTTTTATGGGTTTTGTGAGATTATAGGAGAAAAATATTGTCAGCTGAGCCGCGATAATTATGGCAATAATGGCTACCAATATGGTGTATTTTTGAAGTTCCAAAAGCTGGCCGGAATACACCGCATCCATCTGGCCGACGTTTTGCGGCAGCCTGTCGGCCATATCCTGGATAATTTTGTACGAGCCGTAATAGGAAGTGATACCCACGATACTGAGGGATGCTATTATTAGAATTAAAAAGGGTATGAGAATCCTCGATTCAATGCTTCGCATGTTTTACCTTCCTTTCTCCCCAAATAAAGGCAGCAAGTGATATAATAAAAGAGGGTAGGCCCGGATGGATGAGCTTGAAGAGAGGATTTGATATCATAGGTTGAGTAGATAGTAAAGTTATATATGCGATAAGTCCTGCAAAAAAAGACAGCTCTGCTGAAAATTTGGATGCCTTCTTACAAAAGATTCCTGCATACAGCGGTATGAAGGTGGAAGAAGCGAAAAAACCCCACATATTGCCGCCAAATTCTATGAGATTTTTGGGAGGGTTGTACGACAACAAAAGAGAAAGGGTGCCTGCCACAGCTATGGTGATGCGGTTCAATGACAGCATCTCGTCTTCACCGATGGCCTTTTTCGCTTTGTTTTTCAAAATGTCATAAGTAAAACTGTTGGCAATAATTAGAAGTTCGGAATTGGCCGTGGAGACCGATGAAGCTATAATGGCAATGAGGATAAAACCTGTGAGATATGGCGGAGCAATACGGTTGAATAGAAACGGCACTATTTCATCCATATTTTGCACAGCAGGGGCAGAAGGAATAAGAGTCCTGAGCCCTATGGACCCAATGACTATAAAGAAGTAAATCGTGGAAAGAAGCATTAATGAATATATGACCATTTTTTTGCCGGTCAAGCGGTTACGGGAAGAAACTATCCGAATGACGTACTGGGGATTTGCTGCAAGGCCCAGCCCCCATCCGAAAAAGGATGTGAAGACATAGACTGGAGGCTGAAGACCTTTGCAAAAAGGGTGCAGCAGGCCGCCGACGGGGGTTTTTATATCCCATCCGTTTATAGGATATGTATCAATGCCTGCGGCCGTGCTTATAATATTTGATAATCCGCCGCACTTTTGCATTAAATATATGCCGAAGGTTATGAATGCAGCGGAAATGATTGCAGCATTGACCGCATCGGTTTTTACCACAGAAAACAAACCTCCGAAGGTCGTATAGAGGATGTATAAATAAACGAGTAAAATGGCGAAGGCATAAGGAATATTCAGGAGCATGCTCATGACAAGGCCGAATCCTTTTATCTGCATGGTTATATATAAAATATATGAAAATATTATTAATAAGGCGGTGCAGGTTTGCATCAACCTGGAGTTGTACTTTACGTAAAAAATTCAGCATAGGTATAAATTTGATATTTTTTAAAAGGGGCAGCCAGAAGGAATAGAAAAAATGCGCCTAGGAACCACGGCAGAATGCTGTAAAGGATGGAAGATATTCCATAAATATAAAGCGACCCGCCCAGCCCCAGAATAGATGCAGCGCTGAACCATGTGGCTAAAAAAGTGGCTGTGCTGAAAAAGGAATTTAAAGAACGGCCTGCCACAAAGAAATCGTCAATGCTGTAAGTATTATAAAAACCGCTCCTGGCGGAGAATATAATGACAAACGTGTAAATCAGAAAAAATACCATGAAAAGAAGTGACCAGTTCAAAACAATCCCTCCTTGCTTAAAATAATACATCAAAACTTAATTTAAAAAAAGAGATGTGCGATAATGCACTAAACAGTGTCGAGTGAGCGGTTTTAACCGCGCCGCCAAAGCGGCCCAAGCAGGAAAAAAACTTTCATATCAGTCATGGCATAATAATTGCATAGGTGGATGTTCAAAATGTGAAACCGATAATAAGGATTACAGGAGGTCATAACTTTGGAACTAAAAGTTGATTTGAACAGCGATATAGGGGAAAGTTTTGGAGCTTACCGGATAGGCATGGATGAAGAAATCGTAAAATACGTTTCTTCCGCAAATATTGCATGCGGCTTTCATGCGGGAGACCCGACAGTGATGGAAAAGACTGTAGTTATGTGCCAAAAAAACGCTGTGGCAGTAGGTGCCCACCCGGGTTTTCCTGACCTCATGGGATTCGGCAGGAGGAATATGGATATTTCTGCATCCGACATCAAAAGTTACATAATATATCAAATCGGCGCATTAAAAGCCTTTGCGGAAAGTCACGGATTGAAGCTGCAGCATGTGAAAACCCACGGGGCTTTGTACAATATGGCGGCCGTAGACGAGAAACTGGCCGATGCCATTGCCCAAGCTATAGCTGCGGTGGATGAGAATCTGATATGTGTCGCAATGGCGAATACTGCGATGCAGAAAGCTGCCGAAAAGGCAGGGCTTAGGTTTGCCTGCGAGGTGTTTGCCGACAGGAATATCAACCCTGACGGGACGCTGGTTTCCAGGAAATACCCAAACGCCATGATACACGATAGTGATACGGCGGTAAGGAGGGTGCTTAGGATGGTAAAGGAGGGAATGGTGGAGGCTGTGGACGGCAGTCAGGTTAAAGTCAGGGCCGATACCGTATGCGTCCATGGTGACAACCCCCAGGCTGTGAAATTTGCAGCGGGATTAAGAAAAGCCTTGGAGGAAAACGGAGTAAAGATTGCGCCAATGGCCAGTTTTCTTTAACTCATACTGTTTGAGGTAAATATTCAGCAGCTACTTAAAGATGGTGCAAGGCAGTGCAGCAAGTCCGTTCCGAAAAAAGCCGCGGTACTGTTGGTGCGAATTTGGAGCGAGCGAAAAACCGCTGCACCAGTAAATGATGCTGAATAGTGTTAATATTGGAGGAGTGTGAGTGGATGTATAAAATACCGAGAATTCTTCCAGCCGGGGACAAGGCGGTAGTGGTGGAATACGGCAATGAAATATCCGAGGAATGCAACAATAGAGTGTTGAACCTTTATCATGCCCTGAAAGCGCGGAATGCCGGAGGCATTACATCCCTCATTCCCACCTATCGGTCTGTCCTCATTAAATATGACCCCCTCGAGCTTGATGTTGAGGAACTGGTGGGATTGATAGCCGAAAGCGATATGTCCAGCGGCCAGCAGGATTTTCAGCCGAAGGTCATTGAAATTCCGGTGGCCTATGGCGGCGAATTTGGTCCGGACCTGGATTTTGTGGCGGAATATCACAGCATGACGCCGGAAGAAGTGATAAAAATACATACAGGCAGCGCCTATAGGATATATATGCTCGGCTTTACCATGGGTTTTGCATATCTGGGCGGCATGTCTGAAAAAATAGCCACACCACGCCTCGAAAAACCCAGGACCGAGATTCCGGCAGGTTCGGTGGGGATAGCTGGCAGTCAGACCGGCATATATCCTGTCACAAGCCCCGGGGGGTGGAGGCTCATAGGCAAAACGCCGGTCAAACTCTATGACCCCTCCAGGGGAAACCCCATCCTGCTGGAAGCCGGCAATTATATAAAGTTTGTGAGGATAACTGCTGATGAATTTCATGAGATTGAAGCGAAAATCAACAGAAATGCCTATGAAGTAAAAACGTTTTTGCTGTCTGATACAGGAGCAGGTTTTGAGGAAAGTGGGGTTTAAATATGGAATGTTTTAAAGTAATAAGTCCCGGGCTTTTTACAACAATGCAGGATATGGGCAGGTTCGGATATGAAAGCCAGGGGGTTCCGGTTTCCGGCGCCATGGATGAATTTGCCTTTCGGGTGGCCAATATGCTGGTGGGAAATGATGAAAATGCCCCGGTTCTGGAGATGACCCTCATGGGCCCTGCATTGGAAGCCATACAGGACACCGTCGTGGCAGTGACGGGTGCATGCATGACTCCTCTGGTAAACGGCACACAAAGGCCCTGCTGGTCATGTTTTCCCGTGAAAAAGGGCGAAACCCTCACTTTTGCTCCCGCAAAAGCGGGCTGCAGGGCTTACCTGGCTGTCCCTGGCGGGTTTGAGGGTGATGCTGTTATGGGGAGCGTGTCCACATATATAAGAGGCGGCATAGGGGGTGTGAAAGGAAGGCGGCTGGAAAAGGGTGATGTATTGTCGCTGAAACGGCATGCTTCTTTTTCACGGTTTTTCAAGGTAAGAGAAGAGTATATTCCTCAATATTTGCCGGAAGAAGAAATTCGTGTAATTCCCGGGCCTCAGTACGATTATTTTCCGAAAGAAGCCATTGAACTTTTTACGAGCTCCACGTATACTATCACAAAAGATTCCGACAGGATGGGCTACCGGCTTGAGGGCCCAAATATTAGGGCGAAAGAAACACACGACATAATTACCGACGGTCTCCTCCCTGGGGCAGTGCAGATACCCGGCAATGGAAAGCCCATAATAATGCTAAAGGACGCTCAGACCACCGGAGGGTATGCGAAAATTGCCACAGCAATTTCCGTGGATTTATCCAGGCTGGCGCAGCTGAAACCGGGAGACAGGATAAAGTTCAGACCTGTAAGCCTCGAAGAAGCCCATCGATTGTTGAAAGAAGAGGAGGAAGTTTTAAATAAAATAAAAGAAACACTTGTACCGTCGAGATATTTTGATATGACTGTTAATGGTAGAGTGTTTAATGTAAACATTGATATTTTAAAATAGGTCGATTCATTTTCTAATATATGTTACTGGTGCGAGATTTCCGTTTTAATACCTCGGGCCTTGTGGCCGAGGATTTTAGAATCAAAGATTCTTTTAAAACGACTGCGGCAGAAAGCCGCACAAAGTTTCAAGAGAATCAACC
>JARRBK010000008.1 GCA_029982615.1 Tepidanaerobacteraceae bacterium
CACCTCCATGGACTTTTGGCCCCGGTGGTCCGGAGCAGAGATGTTCGGATGTATTATATCATTTATCAAATGGTTTTTCAAGGTTATCCGTCTGGACACGGCTCACTATTTTTCTGGCAGACTTTTCGAATTTGGCGCGCGGAATCATCACCTTCCTGCCACAGCCCAGGCATTTAATGCCAAAATCCATACCTACGCGCCAGATCTCCCATTCGTCACTGCCGCAGGGATGCTTTTTTTTCATTTTTACCACATCGCCTATAAAATAATTCAAGAGCCATCATCCTCTCCTTTCGTGTCCATTTTTAAATATACCATCCTTGGGTAAGGTATTTCAATGTTTTCCTTGTCAAATCTCTCCTTCACTGCTTTCCGGATTTCTCTTTCTACGCTCCACTGTTGCATGGGAACGGTCCGGGCCAGAATGGTTATCACAACTTCGGATGAGCCCAAGTTTGTGACTCCCAACACCGTCGGGCCCTCTACTATATCTTCCCTCCTACTTCTCACTTCCCTACATACGTCCTCCAGAACCTCCATAACCCTGTCCAGGTTTTCTTCGTATGCTACGCTAATTTCCACCAGTGCCCGCATGCTTCCCCGGGAATGGTTTGTCACAAGGGTTATCTCCCCATTGGGGATTATGTGCAGCTGGCCGCCGAAATCCCTGAGCCTGGTGCTTCTTATCCCTATATCTTCCACCGTGCCAGCCACTCCTGCTGCCTCCACATAATCCCCCACGCCATACTGGTCTTCAAATATTATGAAAAACCCTGATATGACATCTCTGACCAGGTTCTGGGCACCAAATCCCACTGCCAGGCCTCCGATGCCGGCCGCGGTCAGCAGAGATTTTGTATCAATGCCCACCAGCTGTAATAAGTTTATCAGAGCTACAAAATAGGTGACATAGCGGACTACGCTTTTTAAGAGGCTTGTAAGTGTCTTTCTCTTGTTTTCATTTACAGGCAGTTTATCGTAGTGTTTTATTGATAAAAGCCTGTCTATAAAACTTTCGCTGAATTTTATCACACAAAACGCAAGGATAAGGATAGTCGCGGCTTTTATCGCAGGCACAGCAAAAGGCGGTATGTCTTTTATCACATTGTTGAAAGCACTAATTATATCAGCCATAAAGCCATCACCTTATCTTTTCTAAATTATCAAGAACCAAGCCAATGGATGATATTTTAACCTCAAATTAATTTTACCACAACAGGTGTTATGAAATCCAAAAACTTCAAGCGCATCAGTATATACGAGCTGTTAATGCCGCGCCAAATCCAGCTGGAAGGCCACGCCATTAAAAACGGCGAGAGCAGCGAGTACACCAGGGCAATCCCAACAGCCGATCTGGCCAGGCCAAAGGCTGCTCCCAGAAGTCGGTTGATAAAAGTGAGGTGGGTTAACCTTACGAGGCTGTTCAAAAAGAATGCCGGAATCAAAAATAGCATCTGGACTCCGATAAATATAATAAAAAATGCCAAGGCATTCATAGCCATATCCGCAAAGGAAGCAAGGCTCACAGCCCCCACCGCTTTCACTCCTGCATCAGAAGCCTGGGGGATGTTCAACATAGCCATCAGGGCCGGCTCTATGTCGATGTGCGTTTTTAAAAACTCACTCGCTGCGTTGCGATAGAATACCCCAGCATAAAGGGCCATTATTACCCCAGCCATTTTAAAAGCAGAAAGTATGAGGCCTTTCGAAAAACCCTCTATAGCGCTCGATAAAAATATTATCAAAAGCAAAATATCTACCCAATTCATAAATCGCTACCTCCATATATTTCCATAAGGCTGGAGTCTTCGTCCCTTTTTATTATTATGCGGGAATCGTCGACTGGCTCAATGCCCTTTGCATTGGCACAATATAGGTCGTAAGCCAATATGCCTTCCCGCGACAGAGCCAGTATTTTATCGCCGTAAATTATATGAACAAATTCCCCAGCTTTTTTAATGTTTACAGGGGGTATATCTACTGCATAAGACCATTTAATGCAGCACTCCGGGTCCAGCATAATAACATTGGCCTGCTGCTCTGAAGCCAGTTTTGTCTGTTTCTGATTCACCACTGCTGCAATGTAACCATCCTTGCCCACATCTGCCCTCAAAACAGTATTTTCAAAAACGTGCTTGCTCACCACACTGCCCTGAAAATCAACTTTAAAAACTCTATCCTCTGCCACTGCTTCCACTCCGCCGGGCACAAACTCCATGCACAGCGTCATCACCGGCTGTTTTATCTCCCAAAGCAAATGCCCTGCAGAATTTATGAAAACCAATTTGCTAGAAAGGTCTTCTTCCAACACATTCAGCACCGTATAGGATCCGGATGTGGAAGTTCTTCCAGAAATGGCGCGGCCAGCAATAGGAATCTGCCAGATCAAAGCACCTCTTGTATTCATGAGAGCGGCGTATGGTTTTCCCTGAAGTTTGCCGGAAAAAAGTATGTAATCACCCTCCATGCACAAAATTTCAGGGTTCTCAATAAAAATATCCTTCTGAAATACTTGTTCTCCAGCCGCACTCCACATGGTTAGAGCGCCGCCTCCCACCGTTATAAAGCCCTTCGAACCCATCCACAGCAGCTCTTTTTGAGCAAGATCTTTTTGCCAAACAATCCTTCCACTGTCGTCCACCCTCCTTATGAGGTTGTCGTAATAGTTTAAAAAACCGCCGTCGTCAGTGCGGGCCAATATTCCTGAAAGGCGGAATATTTCCCGAATTTTTTGAGTCCTAAAGATGGTGTTCTTTGATAGGTTGATAAGGTTTGGCTGTGTCACAATCATCATCAAAATCACAAGAGCCAGCAAAATTCCTCCGACCATTGTATAACCCGCGGGAATCTCGCGCTTCACAGTTTTTTTCACCTCCCCGACATCAGGAAGTAAACTGCAGCTCCTATTATTATACTCATAACCCACCAGTATTTTCCATATCTTTGCCACTTGGCGTCCGCCATCCCCGCGTCATCGTAATATTCGCGCTGGCGGCGGTTCTCGAGGCTGATGGATTTTTTATAATAGGCTACATACTTATCTATTTTTTTCTTCTTTTTATATATTACAGCCAGATTGTTATAAGGCACAGGATTGTCAGGGTCCATTGCTGCAGCCTTTTTATAATATTCTTCCGCTTTATCCATGTCCCCGGCTTCAAAAAAAACATTCCCCAGATTACTTACAGCGGGCGAATAATCAGGTTTTATCTCCAGAGCTTTTAAAAACATGCTTTTCGCCTCAGAAAAATCTCCGAGACGGACGTTTATTACACCCAATTTGTTGTATGCTTCTGCATTGTTGGGCTCACGGCTTATAAGCGCAAGAAAAACTTCCTTTGCCTTATCATATTCGCCAAGGTTCATAAGTTTTTTTCCCTGTAACATCAAGTCTTGTGCCATACAGATGCCAGATACCGCGTTTTTACATGAAATTGTTATCTGGCCTTTCACCTCATCTCTTAAATCGCTTTATATTATTATATCATTCTATTCCTAATCTGAAAAACCTTCTGCATATAAGAAGAAAAACAAAAAAAATCCCGGCAATTCAGAGCAACGGGTAAATAGGACATGTCATTCAGGAAAAGCTTAACGCGGTCAAAGGTATGCCAAAAAAGGGGCTGATAGAGTATTATGTAAATTTAAACATTCTAATATTAATGATTAAAACACCAACATATGACGCATAATTCTAAGGAATAGTAATTTATGGAATCACATATAATCATAAATAAAAACAAAAACCTTGCGGGAGGGAAATTATGCTTTTTGAAAATCCGCTGACAAAATCCAGGGAACTCAGGGTTCATATTGATGCGCCCTGCGCTGTCGAAACCTTTTCGGAATATTTTAACATAATGCTCGACGAATGTTTCGTACCTTCGCCTATAATAATTCTGTGCATAGGAACAGACCGTTCAACAGGCGATTCCCTGGGGCCCCTTGTGGGAGAAAAATTGAAAAAATCATGCACTCATGCCAAAGTAATGGGCACCCTCTCCGAACCGGTTCATGCCGGAAATCTTTCAAAAGTGCTGGAACAAATACACAAATTATATCCGAATCCCTTCATTATAGCCATAGACGCATCCCTGGGATGCTTTGAAAATGTTGGAACTATAAAGCTCGCCAGAGGTTCTATAAAGCCCGGAGCAGGCGTCAACAAAGATTTGCCGCCGGTGGGCGATTTCCACATTACTGGCATAGTAAACGTTGGGGGTTTTATGGAATACTTCGTGCTGCAAAATACCCGACTTTATGTGGTAATGAAAATGGCTGAAATCATTTCTGAAGGCATAAACAAAGGGTTTTCAAAATTTTTCAGTTGAGGTCAGCTCATAAAAAAATTGGAATAGCCATAACGCTATTCCCTCTTAACCGAAACCTAACTTTGACCGTGTGAAATTAAGTTTTGCCTTTAATTCTTCCGAAATATGAAAAGCAAGTTTGTTTTAAATGAAACGCTCATACACCCTGCTTTTTATTATTTCATAAACTTCTTCGGGGGTCATGTCCTGAGCATTGACCAGCAAAACACCATAGGAATTTTCGTTCCCTGTTTCATCTAACAGCGGGGCCACTGCCCTGTTGAAAATTGCCGTGTTAATATCGTCTAGCTTTCTGGACTTATATACGACTGCATCGGCTGCCACGTGGGAATTGCCCCACAACACCGTCGTATACCCTTTTTTTCTGAGATATTCTCCTATATCCTCCAGGCCTTCTTCCAGGGCAATGACCCGGGTCATTTTACCACCTCCGCCATTTTTATTATTTGCAATAGAGTGCAGCATTATTCCTTATTACCTTGAGAGCGCGGGGAACTATCGAAAAACTTGCAAGAGCAGCTTGCGGCTATAAAGAAACCCAACTTTCGTTATACCGGCTTGTAGACAAAACCCGCATTGTATTATTCCGCTACGGACACGCTCGCACGCCGTTAACGGCAAAAGCTTGCGACGGCTGAGCGAAACTAGTCCCGCTCCATAATACAATGCGGGCTAAGTGAGTATATCAACGGTCTGACCCAACTTTCGTTGGGCTTTCGTCGTGTTCATTTTGCAGCTTGCTCAGTCTTTACAAGTTTAAAATTTCGTTCCTGAGAAATGTTTTGCATCTCACATCTTCCTTCAAGCAAGCCCCCATCTTCTATTACTATGCTGGCAACCTTTATGTCACCTATGACCTTTCCTGTAGCCCTAATCTCCATTTTCCCTTCCAGCTCGGCGTTCCCATTAAACGAACCGGCAATTACCGCATTTCGGGCTTTAATATCAGCCTTTACCGAGCCGCTTTCTGTGATGATTACATCGCCGGTGCTTTCTATCTCCCCTTCGACCTTTCCTTCAATTCTTAGAATGCCTGCAGCTCTTATTTTCCCGACGAATTCTGTGCCGGATCCCAAAATAGTATCAACTTTGTCCGCGCTAACCGCTATGCCCTCAGTTTTTTTGCCGAACATGTCTTTCCTCCTTTATTGTAAATAGCTGGCGGGGTCCTTCACTTCTCCGTTAAGTCTGACCATATAATGAACATGCGGGCCTGTGCTTCGTCCGCTGTTTCCCACCTGGGCGATAATCTGTCCCTTTTTAACCTTCTGCCCTTTTTTCACCATCACTCGGGAAGTATGGCCATAGGAAGTCTCAAAGCCGTAACCATGGCTTATGGTTACCATGTTTCCGTATCCGCTTTTATACCCCACAAACACCACTACGCCGTCCGCCGTCGCGCGTATGGAAGTGCCGTAGGGAGCTGCTACATCCAGGCCGTCATGGAATTCCTTCCGGTATCCAAAGGGCGATCTCCTGTAACCGAACCCGGAAGTTATCCTGCCGTCCACAGGCCATATGTTGGGAGTTGAAGCCATGCGCTGATTTCTCTGTATTATCGCATTTTTTAATTCTTTCAGGCTTTGTTCTTGCTCAGGAAGCCTGGATTCCATAACCCGCAGTTCCTCAATAGCTTTCTCCCGGTCTATGCCGCTCCTGGACGCAAGTATGTATACTTCTTTACTGTCATCCGTCTGTTTCAGGTCAATGTTTTTTTTTAAAGCAGGGTCGTTTTTAAGAAGGTCTCTTAAATCCTTATCCAGCTTTTCAAGGCCCTGCATTTTCTCTTCCAGGGTCTGCGTCTTTTTCACAAAATAATCCAGCTGCTGCTGCAGTTTATTATAATCCATGGTTTTTGCTGCCAGTTCCCGGTTGCTCGCCTGGATCTGTCTGTAGGAAATGGAAAAATTCACCGCATAAATCAAAACAGCAGCTATGATCCCCACCAATAGGACGCCGAAAATTTTGAGAATGACAGCTGAAAATGAAATGGAAATTGTGGATCTGCCGGAATGGGGGACGATCATTATTGTGAACGCTTCTTCCTTCTTTTTTTTCACTCCTGCTCCCCACCACCTCTTGGAAAAAATATATTTATAATTCGACGCAAAATATCGAAAATCCTTCCAGAAAAAATTAAATTTATCCCCTCAATGCCTCATCAAGGATTTCTCTCTCTTCAGGGGAAAGAGTGTAGCTTGCATTTCCATTTACTATGGGCTTGAGATAGATTCTGTTTTCGTCCCGAGCATAAATGCTAGTTATCATTACGCCGGTGTTGTATTCGTTCAATAAAACTAGGGAAAAACTCAAGTCACCGCCCATGTCAAAAAAAGCATTGTACCTTTTAAATTTTATTTTTTTTATCGATAATTTTCCTTGTCTTTCTAATTCTTTAACTTTGTCTTTTAACAGGCTTAAATCTCTTTTTATTTCCATTACCTCGGAAAGGTTGTTTTCCAGCATTTGTTCCAGATTTTTGCCATCCACACCGCGCATCAGCTGATAATGCCTTCGGGCAGCCGATGCCAGTTTAACATTTGATAATACAAAAACTATCAGGGTCAGCAGAAAAACAAAGATTAGTGCCAGCAGAACATCGCCCACATGGGCTTGCAAATAGTTTTTTACAATCGTGTAAAAATCCGATGATGCCATGATTACTCCTCCAGCAAACTATGATTGCTAAATATTAAAAAATCCTACCCTCCGAGCGGTTATTATCTTTGCTCAGCCCGGCATATGAGAAAAAGCAGCGGCCAAGAAAACTGCAACAAAAATGGCTGGAAGTAAATTGCCCACTTTTATATCCACATCTATTCCCAGCATATTTATGCCTATGGCAAAAATTAAAAGCCCTCCTGTGGCGGTCATTTCCCTGATTATTGTGTCGGTCAGAAAAACCTTTATATATGAAGCTGCCAAGGTAATGCTCCCTTGATATAAAAATACCGGCAATGCCGAAAAGGCTACACCAAGTCCCAGGCTTGAAGAAAAAACCACTGCTGAAACGCCATCAAGGATGGATTTTATAAAGAGCGTGGTGTGATTGCCGGTAAGGCCGCTCTCCAACGAACCCATTATAGCCATCGCGCCCACACAGTAAAGAAGGCTGGCAGAAACAAAAGCCCTGGTGAAATCTCCGTCCCCGTTTCCGAAGCGTCTTTCCATACTCTGCCCCAACTGTTTGAGCCGATGTTCTATGCGCAAAACCTCCCCCAACACCGCACCTATTACTATGCTGAGAGTGACCACCAGCAGGTTCTGGCTCTTTAAAGCCATGGAAAGCCCGATGAGCATGACTGTAATACTCAAGCCCTGCATGATGGTGCTCTTTATGTTCTCAGGAAAGCCTCCTTTCAAAAAATTGCCCATTATGGCTCCTATGATTATAGACGCTGCATTTACTATAGTCCCCAGCATTTTTCCTCCCCCGAACCCTTATACTTATTCTGGCCCGCATCACAACCATAACTTTATCACAAATCACATATTGTTTCCAGTGGCAAACTTTTTTTTGGTGAAGAAAATTGATTCCCTGCTGCTTTTAAAAAACAATATTTTAACAAATCGAATTGATTGAATAGCAAATGCCGGAAACCAAAAATAAATCTGGTTTCCGGCAGCCTCTTTTGTTAAAAATAAAGATCTCGCTCGCCCTGTTCTATCCTCGCTAGCCTTTCAATGGTCTTTTGCTTTATTACCGGATTTTCAATGTCTTCAAGGCTTTTTCTTATAACATCCTCTCCCACCTGGCGAGTCTTGGGCTCGGCATAGTCCATCAGGAATTCTTTGAACGTTAGGATAGCATTGGGCAGGCAGCAGTTCTGAATATTGCCCGTTTTCGCCAGCTGCATGAAACGGTCACCGGTACGGCCCTGCCTATAGCAGGCGGTACAATAGCTCGGAAGGTAGCCCCTGGTGCACAGTGACAGCAGCACTTCGTTGGGGGTCCTGCGGTCTTCCACCAAAAACTGGGGAGCATGTTCGCCGCCTTCAGACTTTCTGGATATTTCCTCGTGATATCCGCCCACACCGGTGCATGAACCAGCACTAATCTGAGATATGCCCACATCTATGACCTCGTCTCTGAAATCCGGTCTCTCTCTAGTAGACAGAATCATTCCAGTATAAGGCACCGCCAGGCGCACGATGGCTACTATTTTTTTGAATACTCTATCAGGTACCAGATAGGGAAAATTTTCAATATTTATGCCAAAGGCGGGCCTTATCCTCGGAAAAGATATGGTATGGGGGCCCACGCCATATGTCTCATCCAAATGGCGGACGTGCTGCATCAAGGCTAAAACTTCATACTTGTAATCATAAAGGCCGAAGAGCACGCCCAGGCCCACATCGTCTATTCCACCCGCCATCGCCCGGTCCATAGCCGTGGTGTGGTAATCGTAATCGCTCTTGGGCCCCGAAGGGTGCATATACTTGTACGTGGGCCTGTGATAAGTTTCCTGGAAAAGCACGTAGGTGCCGATGCCTGCATCTTTCAGTTTGCGGTAGTTTTCCACCGTCGTCGCAGCTATGTTTACGTTAACCCGACGGATGCTTCCATTTTTGAGTTTAGTATCGTATACGGTTTTTATCACTTCCAGAGTGTAATCTATCGGGCAGTTAACCGGATCTTCCCCGGCTTCCAGAGCCAGCCGCTTGTGCCCCATATCTTCCAGTATCCTTACTTCCTCCCGCACTTCATCCATGGTCAGCCTTCGCCTTGAGGTCTTATTATCCCTCCTGTAGCCGCAATAGCGGCAGTTGTTTACGCAAAAGTCGCTAAAATAGAGGGGGGCAAAAAGAACTATCCTGTTGCCGTAGATTTTCTTTTTGAGCTCATGGGCTATGGAATACATTTCAGCCAAGAGTTCTTCGTCCTCGCAGTAAAGCAAAGAAGCCACATCCAACAGGTCCAGTCCCTGGGCCTGTTTTGCTTTTTCCAATATCTCCCTTATAGCCTCAGAACTTGCTCCTTTCCCTTTTTCCATAGCTTCCCCTATGGCTTTATCGTCTATAAAATCTGCCTTCATGCTTTCCAAATCGGTTTTCGAATGAAACACAAAAATCTCCCCTTTACTTAATTTAAAACAAAATTTTCAAAAAGTGATTATGCTTTCGGGATCTTCCATTATTCTGTTCATATTTGCACAAATCAAAAAAGGCTTTATCCTTCGGGAGGAAAAGCCACAAACACACCGTATTTTGCCATATTTTCTCCCCCCTTCGCTCAGGATTCCCCTCACGTCAGGAATATTTGTTTATTTAATTATATTCCACATATTTCTAAAATGCAACGCTTTTTTTTGCGCTCAGAACCAGCAGAGCGGGCGCTGAGTAAGCGAGCACTGCGGCCAACACGCAATGCACATGCCGAATTGACGGCTACATTAAAATCAAATTTACATTCAGTAACCAAATTTTAGATTGGAGAATATTTTAAAGTGATATCTGTTTTAAAAACACCAATTTATTATTTCACAGCAAATTTTATTTGAAAGGAAGGTCTATTATGTGTGGAATCACAGGCTGGATAGATTTTGAAGGCGACTTGACACAAAAAAAACCCCTCCTTGAAAAAATGACCATGACTCTTTCAAGGAGGGGGCCCGATGATGTGGGATATGCCTTGTTCCCCCATGCAGCCTTCGGCCACAGGAGGCTTATAGTGGTGGACCCCGCTGGGGGAGCGCAGCCCATGTTGCGTAAAATCGGCGGCCGCATCTACTGTATAACATACAACGGAGAACTTTACAATACTGAAGAAGTGCGAAAAGAGCTTTTAAGCCTGGGATATAACTTTACCTCCCGCTCGGATACAGAAGTGCTGCTGGTTTCATATATTGCTTGGGGAGAAAGCTGTGTAGACCGTTTAAACGGCATATTCGCCTTTGGCATATGGGATGAAGCCGGACAGAAGCTCTTCATGGCTCGGGACCGCCTGGGCGTAAAACCTCTGTTTTATGCGAAAAGAGCAACTTCCTTCATCTTAGGTTCGGAACTCAAAGCGCTTCTGGCCCACCCTATGGTGAAGCCGGAACTGGATACCACTGGCCTTGCGGAAATATTCGCTCTTGGGCCCGCCAGAACCCCCGGCTGCGGGGTTTTCAAGGGTATTGAAGAACTAAAGCCAGGATTTGCATTGTCTCACACTAAATCAGGCACCCGCACCTGGCAGTATTGGTTGCTGGAAAGCCGGCCTCATGAGGATGATATGGATACTACCGTCCAAAAAGTATCTTTCCTTATAAAAGATACTGTCCGAAGGCAGCTGGTATCCGATGTGCCGGTGTGCACCCTGCTGTCTGGAGGCCTGGACTCCAGTGCCGTTACAGCCATGGTTCCCCATGCATTCAGCCACAATGGTGAAAACACAGTAAAGACTTTTTCAGTGGACTACGCCGGTAACGACATGTATTTCAAGGCGACCGAATTTCAGCCAAACAGCGATTCATATTTCGTGCAAAAAGTATCCTCTTATCTCGGAACTGAGCATCATCAAGTAATAATAAGAAACGAAGATCTTGCCGATGCCCTGGAGGATGCGGTGCTGGCAAGAGACCTGCCGGGTATGGCTGATGTGGACTCGTCGTTATATCTTTTTTGCCGGGAAGTAAAAAGAGATGCCACCGTAGCCCTGTCCGGCGAGGGTGCCGACGAGATTTTCGGTGGATATCCCTGGTTCCGCCGTCCCGACGATTTCAACTCCGACACCTTCCCCTGGACCCGCGTGATGAATTTGAAAACTAGTATTCTTTCTAGGGATTTGGTCAATTTGATAAAACCGGAAGAATATGTAAAAAACCGATACCGCGAAGCTCTGGACGAAGTGCCCCGGTTTGCGGAAGAAAGCCCTTTCGACCGGCGCATACGGGAAATCACCTACCTCAGCATCACCCGCTTTATGCCGACGCTTCTGGATAGAAAAGACCGCATGAGCATGTTTACCGGCCTTGAAGTAAGAGTGCCTTACTGTGATCACCGCCTTGTACAGTATGTATGGAACATCCCGTGGCACATGAGAAATTGTGGAGGCATGGAAAAAGGAGTGCTTAGAAAAGCCATGGAAGGTTTTTTGCCACAGGAAGTGCTTAACCGCAAAAAAAGCCCTTACCCCAAAACTCACAACCCGGAATATGCTGCCATGGTCAGGGATAAGCTGCTGGAAATTTTAAGCGACGCTGCTTCCCCCCTGCTGCCGTTTATAAACAAAGAAGCAATAATTGAACTGGCCCGGGCAGATACATCCCGCTTCGATATCCCATGGTTTGGGCAGCTCATGACCGTCCCTCAGCTTTTCGCGTATTTAATCCAGACGGATTTCTGGATGAGAAATTACAGTGTCACAGTTCTATAGATTAATGAAAATATTTTATTTTTGTTTTTACTATTTGCTCTCTGCTCCTGAATACAATTCTGCCTGACGCATCAAACCCATATACTTTGTAAAAATATACAGAATCCGGCCGCAAATCACTGTCACAAAACATTGTCCCGGAAATCCTCGCTATTTCACTGCCGTTTCTATAAAGGATGAATCCGGCGATGTCAGAATCCATTACAGGCCCCGACCAGTCCAGTATAACTTTTGTATCGCTCACTTCCTGTACAGTTAAGTTGGCGTACGCCGGGTTCACTATGTCTTCTTTATGTGGATTTACTTCAAATTCGATTTTCTTATTTACACCATCAGCAGTATTAAATTTAAAAGCATCGAGAATTTCCACTGTAACTTTCGCCGTTTTTTTCGAGGATTTTATTTGCAGCACATTTTTTGTTATTTCAGCCACATCCGTATAGCTGGATTTTATTATATATTGAGTGCTGTCAAGATACATGAGCGCAGAAGTATCATCGTCAAAAACGGCTTTTACTTTCATCGGCACCGCCTTTTCGCTTCTTAAAGCTTTCAGGGATATTTCTACTTGGAAATATTTTACTTTATGATTCGCCAAAAACCTGTTAGCAGAAATGTTTTCATCAATTATATTCATAATTGAATACAGGTCAAATCCAATTCTTTTTGCTACCTCTTTATTCAGGCTCTCGTCATGGCTCAACCTGTCCAGCAAATCTTGGACTTCATTTTTGAAAAAGCCAGCTTCTTCTATTTTATCCCTATCGCAGTTAAAATCCGCCATGAGGGCTTTAATTAATTTTCTGTATTTTTCTGCCTGTAGAATGTTTAATCCGCCGTATTTGATATAAATGGTATCTATTTTTCTCAAAACATCTTCAAGCACTGCTTTTATGGATTGCTGCGGGTCAGAATCAGTCGTTATAGCAGGCTTGCTAAAAACCCCTAACTTAAGCGCGCTGTCAAAACCTCCATCAAAAAGAGATTCAAATTCAAATATTCCGATACCGTTCGTATTCGCATCCCTTACGGCGCATATCTGTTTTACAAGCATTTTTTTATCAATTTTTGTGAAAGTAGCAATACCGACTGTCACCTGGGAGTGGCCTCTTGCAAAGGCCCAGGTGTTTTTTACGTCTTCCTCTACCGGAAAGTCATAAAGATAATAGCACATAGGTATCAGATTGTTGATATAATCTTTTGTTGTCCAATCCCTGGCATCTTGGTACGTGTCTACTACCGCCTTATCATAGTCAGGCCGAACATCGGCTGAGATTTTCATATTAGGCTTTACGGATTTTATTTCCGAAACTATCCTATAGACAAAGGAACTGATTATATTTCTTCTAAATTCACACCACCTATCCCACAATTCATCGCCTGGATGCAGCGTCGATGGGTCGCAGCCGTTATAGGTCTCAAAAAGTTTCCTCGTATATGAATCATATCCAAAATCATCGGTGTAATCCCCCGAAGCAGGATATCTCATGTAATCCAATTGAATACCATCCAAATCATATTTTTTGACAAGCTCTAAATAAAGCCCGGACAGAAAATCGCGCACTTCGGGCAGAGCAGGGTTTAGGTGGTAATAAATATTTTTATTGCTGTCCTGGAAATACGTTTTGCCTGTCCTGCTTACAGCCATCCATTCAGGCTTTTTTGCTGCCACATCAGGCCCTACCAGAAAATCTTCAACCCATGCATGTAATTTAATGCCTCTGGCGTGGGCCTGTTTAATGTATGCATCGAGCACATCAAAACCGCGATAAATTGGATTTTGATTCATAATATCATTTTTTGTCGGATATATGGAATATCCGTTCCAGTACGTTTCAAGGTATACAGTGTTTATGTTGATATTTTTCAACATGTCAAGGTGCTTTTTTACTTCATCAGCATTCGTTTCTCTGGGCCGGAGCCATACTGCCCTATTTTCCACTTTAATGGATTCAAAACTCATAAAATATGCGTTGTCCGCATCGTTTTGAATTTGTTTTACGGTATTTATTAAATCTCTATACTTCTCTTGATTTAGCAATGCCTGGGCGTTTTTCAATTTGCTTTTGGCTGAGTCGATTACTTTTTGCACTTTGTTATAATCAATATCCAAAAATTGGGTTTTTGCATTTTTTAGAGTTTCTTCTGCTGATTTTATACTGGCTTCAGCCATAAAAAGATATGAATTGGGATTAAAAATTATCCTTACTTCTCTTTTGCTTTTATTCAGTACAACAGTTGAGCCCAAAAGGGCATATTTTTGAAGCAATTTCCCTTTATCGCCATGTGCTGAAAGAATGTATCCTTCATCAGGAATTTCCAAGTCATTTCCGCCGGTCTTTATTATTTTGCCTCCTTTCCCAACGACAACTTCATATCCATAAGGGTTTGTACCTGTACGGCTCCCGTAATTTTCGTCATAAATAATCATCTGATCAGGGCCTCTATAGCCATCAAAAGGCTTTTGCTTGTCTTCATCCCATGCAGCAGGATTGTCTTCCAGTGAAACCGGATTGTAAGCGTCATAGGCTATTCTGCCTGCACTGTAAAGTTTTATATTGTCTGCAAAAATCTCAACCTCATCGCCAATTTTCGCCCTTTCATGCAACAGATCGTAATACGGGCTTCCCCGGTGTACTGATATCACGGCACCGTCCGAGGGTATAGGCGAATCGTTATTAATCCAAACAGAGCCGCTTTTTCTCATATCCACTATATTGCTGACGACATTATTTGTTACTGTGAGTTCCATTCCCCAGCCGTTTGTCTCGGTTGAATCGCCGTAAGATGAATCATATAATATCACTTGGTTGGCACCTCTGACCGAATTAACGTTATCTATCGGTATTACCATATCACCCAATTTGAAATACATCTGGGGATATTCAGGGGTTTTGAGATTTGACAGAGTTACTTCTTCACCGATAAAAAGATTTTTTACAAATTCCGCACCACTCTTTGTGCACGATACCACATATCCATCTGTAGGAATGTATGTACCCCTTTCCCCACGAGTATTAATATAAGTAATCAGGTTGTTTACCACAACAAATTCGATTGTGTTATCAGAAAAGGGCGGAGTGATTTCACCGTAGTTTCGGGTATAAATTGCGATTTTCCCTTCCCGTCTTTTGCTGTCCACCAAATCAACGGAATATGCAGAGCCGTTCTCAAAAACAATCTCAGGAGGGCTTTGCATTTCAGTTGACGCTAAAGCTTTTACACTGACTTGCGACATGAAAATTAAAGTGAATATAAAAAATAAACAATCTCTGATAAACCTCACTATTATGCAGACCCCTTTTATTTATAAAATGATAATGTGTTTTCATTGGCATTCATCGGCTTTACCATGATTTGTTCCAAGGCCCTGGAAGCGAAAGGTATCTTGCTATAGCCCACGCAACGCCTTTGTCCTGAAACCCTTCAGGAGTGACTTCCACATGAGGTGAAAGCTTAGGCAAATTCTTTGAATGCCTGACGAAAACCGCATGGCCTGCATAGGCCAGCATGGGAACATCGGTCTCGCCGTCTCCCACCGCCAGCACCTCTTTTGGCCGTATCCCCAGTTTGTTGCAAACAAATTTGAGGCTTTCCCCTTTATCGCACTGCCCGCTGTTTATCTCACATATGTATGGATATGAACGGCTGCAGTTGAGATGCGAAAGGTTTTCCGGCCACATATCTAGAATTTTTCTGGCATAATCTTGCGAACCCGTTATGAGCATTACTTTAGTGACATGCTCCCTGGGGATTTCGCCTGGGTTTTCAGCTTCCCTAACTCTATTCATGTCAAAGACATCGAATTTCTTCATTACATATTGCCTGTCCACACAAGAGTTAATATGACAATAAATAATATCCGGTTGAAACACAGCGACTACTACTCCAGGAAGTTTTGTGCTAAATCTTATTACGCCATCGGCGTCATCCACAGCAAAAAATTTTTCCCGCAAGAGTTGATTTCCCGCGTATATCAGGGCACCATTGTTTGCAATAACAATGGGTTCGGAACACAGCCCCAAAACTTCAAGGAGTCTTTTCACCCCATCGCGATGCCTACCGGTGGCAAGCACAACCTCTATACCGAGTGAAAACGCTTTTTTCACCGCGATTTCATTTTCATGCGATAAGGCATTTTCTGAATCCACCAGCGTCCCATCCACATCCAGAGCAATTAATTTAATCATATTCGCTCACCACTTTTGAAGTAATTTTCTTTATTAATACCCCGCGCTCACTTTCCACATTTTCCTGTTAAATGTTCTATTCCGATTTTAAAAACCGAAACCCGGTTTTTGTTTTTTTCTATATATTGTCTGCCTTCCTCCATATATTCTTTTGAATATTTTTCTATCAGAAGCATCAGTGCATGTTTTTTTCCGTTTCTTGTCTTACACGGCTTGCTTTGCCAAAAACCACAATACTTTCATAATTCGTATCGAATTTTTCAGGTGTGATCCTGAACGTCCCAACCACGCTAAAGCAAACTTTGCTGTTGTATTTGATATTATCGAGCTTATGGCTCTTCTCTCATACATAGGGCTTTCTTTTCGCCTTATCTCTCTGAACATCTGCTGTTCACCCTTTTTATAATGTTTCTGTTAAAGTATCATGTTGAGTTTTCACAATTTTTTAGCCTCTCCTATTTATTTACAATGGAAAGGCTTTTTTTCACAATCTTACTACACATTTTCTTACTGATACATAACACATAAATATTGTAAAGATTGCATCATTATCTATGAGTTTTTAGTTTTTAGTTTTTAAAGTTAAAGCTATCAACAAAAGAATAAGAGCAGATATGGCAAGTATTATTATAAATACCATATCAGTAATGTTACTATATCCTGCTCTAAAGAAAGTTGCTTTAATGTAGAAAATTGCCATAGCTATCAAACAAAGCGATGACGGGATATATTTGCTGAGTTTGTTTTTTCTAAATCTATCTGTCAAAAAATATGGTACAAAAAAGAATATACAAGTGACAATAACAGTTGCTATTATGGCATATTTTACATTAATTTTTATTTTCCCCCTCAATCTAATTTATTTGTCTCAATATTAACTTTATTTATCTTTCTTTGCGCGGCTTACCACCAGTTCCTCTATGAATGCCGAATCAGCTCCGTGAAAAAGTACCGGCCAACAGAACCCCGCATCCGGGATAAGATAGAAACTTTCCAGCAGCTTCCTTCGTAACATTGCTAGTACAATTCACTGTATCGGCCAGTTCCCGGATCAATTCGACTATGTACGGCTCATCTTTATGAACCGCATCTCAGATTACCATATTCATAAACATTTCCCTTTAATCATCTAATTTTATAAACTCCACCTCCATCGATTTACCCTTTACTCGCAGCTTAGCCGCACTGATGGGAAGAGTAAACCTTTTAGGACCAGCGCTACCCGGGTTTAAATAAAGCACCCCGTTGCGGTATTCTGATAAAGGCCTGTGAGTGTGTCCGTTTATTACCGCATCAAAACCTGCAGCTTTCGGGTCAAGATCCAACCAATTTAAGTCGTGAAGAAGGTAAAGGCATATCTCCCCAATCTTCACACTCTCCGACCGAGGAAATTTATATACCCATCCGTCTCTGTCGCAGTTGCCCCTTACGGCCGTAACAGGAGCTATTTTGTTGAGGGCATCGATGATATGTGCATCTCCAATATCTCCTGCATGTAATATGTGTTCACAATCTTTAAGAGCTTTTAATATCTCCGGCCTTAGAAGGCCGTGGGTATCAGAAATAACACCTATTATATGTTCCGTCATCAATATCCTCCTGATGCATCAAATTAATATGATTTTGTCCGCAACTCAAATTACCCCTTAAATCCCTAAGCGTTATTTGCCATATTTTCTTTTATACTCCAGCTCGAAGTCAAAGTCAACGTTCATAAGCCGCCTCCTGGGCCTCTCCTGTTTCATCAGAATAAACTGCTTTACCTTTGATAAATTTAATCATCTAAAATCTTCCTTTAGTTTTTTTAAGATTATTTTCGGCTAATTTAATATTCTTCAAACACCAAACTCCTCCTCTTGTTTCCAACCAAATTTTATTATCCAATACCATTTTTTACCGCTTGATGCCTTGTACGACCCATTTTCTTTAGTCTCGATACAAAATTACTAAGGCATTTGCAAAAATGCATCCTTATCAAGTTTTACACAACCAGGCAACAACGTTATTATTTAAACCGCAGCTTAATTCCCTTTGTTTTCAGTCCATCTGGAAGCCGTGAACAACGCTTCGACCCATGAGATTTTTTCAAATGCTTTTGCCAGAAACTTTTCGGGCCCTAGCTTTTTTTCCTCTTCGGATGGAACCGTCTCCAGCGTGAAAAACCCTTTGTAATCTTCGGGGAAAAGAGCCCCCAGGCCCTCCCAGTTTATTTTTCCATTTCCAGGGAGCCAATGCCGGTCAAAACAGCCGTCATTATCTGATAGATGAGTGGCAAAAAGCCTGCAACCATAATCTTTTAGCAGAATCTCATTTCTGTGTTTCCTCAGCATAGCGTGGGAACTATCATAGCAAAAACCCATATAACTGGATTTTATCCGCGATAATAGAAATATTACACTATCATCTCTATGGGTGTTTTCAATGGCTATTTTAACTTTAAAATGTTCCGCGGCTTCCACAATGCGCGTCATGCTCTTAAGGCCATATTCGTTTGGCGCCGGAGGTTCTCCTCCCTCAATAATATGCATAACCATTAAAGGAATATCAAATCTTGAGCAGTCATGCAGCCACTCGATATGTTTCCGCACAACATCTTCACGGTCTTGCTTTTTTTCACTCCATAAATCATTTGAATTATTATACGGCACATGAATATTTTCCAGTACCAATCCTGCTTTTTTCACCATCTCAGGCATATCCTGTTTGTGTATAACAAAGGGTTCCTGCTCATCTTCCCACCATATAGAGGTCGCATTAAAGCCTGCGCCTTTTATCAGTCTTAATCTCTCCGGCAGAGGTAGCACAAAGCCGAACCAAGAAAATATTCCCCGTTTTATTTCATGCGCCAATTTTCACACCTCATATTTTCAGTCTTTTAACAAATTACGTTATTTCTCATGAATTCCTTATCCGCATGTTTCACGTGAAACATGTTTACTTTACTATTGCTTCCAAAATTCTTTCCAGTTCATCTTCGGAATAAAATTCTATTTCAATCTTTCCCTTTTTTTCAGTCCCTTTTATTTTTACCCTTGTCCCAAGGGCTGTCTGTAATTGTTCTGAAATATGTATGAATGCCGGGTTTATATCATCTTTTTTTCTTTCTTTTAGTTTTTTGCTTAAATTGTGTTTTACTGCTTCCTCTATCTGCCTTACCGACATATTCTCCTCACTAATTCTGTTGGCGAGTTTAAGTCTTTCTTTTTTATCTTCAATAGATAGAAGCGCTCTCGCATGGCCTGCTGTTAATTTTTCTTCCATTATCAGTTTTTTTATTTCATCGTCCAGGTTTAACAGCCTGACGGTGTTTGCTATTTGTGACCGGCTCTTCCCCACTCTTTTCGAAAGTTCTTCCTGGGTCATTCCGAATTCTTCTATGAGTTTCTTGTAAGCTTCTGCTTCCTCTAAAGGGTTTAGGTCTTCTCTCTGCAAATTCTCAATTAGCGCTATTTCCATTACGTTCAGGTCCGATAACTCTTTTATTATTGCAGGCACCTTTTCTATGCCCGCCTTTCTTGCAGCTCTCCACCTTCTTTCCCCTGCCACAAGTTCATAACCGCCGTCCGCATTTTTTCTTAATATTACCGGTTGCAAAACCCCGTGCTGTTTTATTGAATCCGCCAGTTCCTCGAGCTTTTTTTCGTCGAAATGTTTTCTCGGCTGATTTTTATTTATTTTTATTTCTTTTATCGATATTTCTTGTATGTTCTCTTCATCTTTTGTTAATTCGGGTATCAATGCACCCAAGCCCTTTCCAAGTCCTTTCTTACTCAATTCCCAGCACCTCCTCTGCCAGTTCCATATATACTTGAGACCCTTTCGATTTTGCATCATATGTGATTATGGGTTTCCCATGGCTCGGAGCTTCACTCAGCCTCACATTTCTTGGTATTATGGTCTTGTATACCTTGTTTTTGAAATACTTCTTTACTTCCTCCACTACCTGAATCGATAAATTCGTCCTGGCATCAAACATTGTCAGCAGCACGCCCTCTACTTGAAGATTCTTGTTCAAATGCTTCTGAACCAAATTAATGGTATTCATCAGCTGCCCTAAACCTTCGAGTGCATAATACTCGCATTGTATGGGCACCAACACTGTTCCTGCTGCAGTAAGAGCGTTTAAAGTGAGAAGTCCCAGCGAAGGAGGGCAGTCAATTATTATAAAATCATATTCCTCTTTTATTTCGTCTATGGCATTTTTAAGTTTGTATTCCCTGGAAATTGCAGGCACCAGCTCTATTTCTGCTCCTGCCAGTTGTATGTTTGACGGCAACAAAAAAAGGTTTTCATATTTTGTTTTTACTATGTTATCTTTTATAGGTTCCTCATTGATAATTACATTGTATATGGATTTTTCAATATTTTTCTTATCTATTCCTATACCGCTGGTGGTATTTCCCTGAGGGTCTATGTCTACCAGCAATACCTTCTTTCCTAAAGCAGCAAGGCATGCCGCAAGATTTACCGCCGTAGTGGTCTTACCCACTCCTCCTTTTTGATTTGCTATTGCCATTATCCTCGACATAATCCTGAAACAAAGGCTTCTGCCCCGTTTCAAATCCTCCCTTCAAATATCCTGCTGCGAATAAATTACAACATGCTTTTTTCTGCAATATATTTTTATTATATTAACTTTCTTCTTAATTTCTATTTTTCCTCCCTGTTTCTTTATATTTTTAAAAAAATATGTTAAAATCTTTTTCTGTTTATCATAAAAAAAATGGTTCATTACCTTTTCGGTATTTGAACCACCACTTCTATGAAATCTCCTTTGTCTATTTCCTTGTAACCGGCTTTAATTCCTGTTTCTTTTATGCTTTTTACCAGCTTTTTTACCGAATTGACAAATATTCTCACATCTTTAATTGCTATTTTTAATGATTTTTTACCTTTTTTTTCCTTGTTATTTTCGATTTCTGAAATAATCCTTTCAACCAAATCCTCTGTTTGCCTTACATTCATCTTTTTTTCCAATATCTGGCTTATTGCTTTTTTTTGCAGGCTTTCGTCCGGAAGCTTTAACAGCGCCCTTGCATGCCTTTCACTCAATTTTTCCCGGGAAATAATTTTTATTACTTCCGGTGACATTTTTAAAATTCTCAATTTATTTGCTATGGTGGATTGGCTCTTCCCCAGTTTCATAGCTAGCTGCTCTTGGGTTAGCCCATAATCCTGCATCAATTGCATATATCCTTCGGCTTCTTCTAGAAAGTTCAGATTTTCTCTTTGAAGGTTTTCGATCAAAGCCATAATTGCCGTTTCAGAATCTCCTGCATCCTTTATTATTGCCGGTATCTCTTTTATGCCGGCTTTTTTACACGCTCTCCACCGTCTCTCGCCTGCTATAATTTCATAGCTGTTTTTTCCACTTTTTCTCACCACTATGGGTTGTAACACACCGTATGTCTTAATTGAATTTGTCAAATCATTTAATGATTCTTCATCGAATTCTTTTCTTGGTTGATAAGGGTTTGGTTTTATCTCTTCTACTGGTATTTTTGTCACGCTTAAATCATTTTTGCGGTCCCCCCACATTGCCCCCACCGCCTTTCGTTTTTTATATATAATTCTATAAAAATACAGTTTCTCCTTCCTATTTTTGCTAAATTTCTATTTTTATAACGGATTTTTTTCTGGAATTCCAGGCCTTCTGGGGTATTTTTCCGGTGTGTTATCTATTTTTCCTATTATAACCAATTTGTGTTTCGCATCTCCTGCCGCATATTCAATTACCTCGCTTATTTTTCCTCCCATAGTTTTTATTGAATTTTGTGCTTCTTCTATTTCCGTCTCGGTTTTTTCACCTTTCATTGCTATAAACATTCCGCCTTTTTTAACAAATGGTAGACATATTTCCGCCAGAACTCTTAAAGAGGAAACTGCCCTTGCTATAGCCACATCCTGAGTTTGTCTGTACTTCAAATTTTTTGCGGCAGTTTCTGCTCTTTCATTTACTATTTCTACGCTTTTTAATTCCAAACGGCTTACTGCCTCATACAAAAAATTCGCCTTTTTTCTAATAGCTTCTAATAATATCATTTTCACATCTGGCCTTGCTATTTTAATGATTATTCCTGGTATTCCTGCTCCTGTGCCGATGTCTACTATTTTTGATTCATTCATTATATTTATATGCTTTATAATCATTAGCGAATCAATAACGTGTTTTTCAATAAAATCTTTTTCCTCTGTTATCCTTGTGAGATTCATTTTTTTGTTCCATGATAATATTAATTCTCTGTATTTTATTATTTTATTTAATTGGTGGTCGTCAATATATAAACCGTTTTTTTGTAATTGTTCATTTAAATAATCTTTAAACTCGCTGTTCATTTCTCTCTTATCCTTTTTTGCTGTTCGAGATATATCAACAATATCGAAATATCTGCAGGGTTTACCCCTGAAATTCTTGAGGCTTGGCCTACAGATTCCGGCATTACCTCTTTTAATCTCTGCCTAGCTTCTGTCCTCAAACCATAAACTTCATCATAATTAATATCTTTTGGTATTTTTTTGTTCTCCATTTTTTTAAAGCTTTCCACTTGGGCAATTTGCCTTTTTATATAACCGCTATAAGAAATCATTATTTCAACCTGCTCTATAACTTCTTTTGGCAGATCAGGCCTCATTTTGTCAAATACTTTTATTTTTTCGTAATCCAATTCTGGCCTTTTTATTAATTCTTCTAGCGTAAAGGGTGTATTTATTTTTGCAGATCCCATTTCTTCAAGTATTTTGTTGTTTTCTTCAGTCGGGGTTATTTTTATCGATTTCAATCTTTCTATTTCTTCTTGAATCATGTTCCTTTTTTTTATGGTTTTTTTGTATCTTTCATCATCAATTAAACCCACTTTGTGGCCTATTTCCGTAAGCCTTAAATCTGCATTGTCATGCCTTAAAAGCAATCTGTACTCTGCTCTCGATGTGAGCATTCTGTATGGCTCTTCTATTCCTTTTGTTATGATATCATCTATTAATACCCCTATATACGCATCTGACCTTTTTAGAATCAACGGGTCCTTGCCTTTTATTGAAAGGGCTGCATTTATTCCAGCCACAAGCCCTTGGGCTGCTGCTTCTTCATATCCAGATGTCCCGTTTATTTGGCCTGCCATAAAAAGCCCCTTGATTTTTCTTGTCTCAAGTGTTAAGCTTAATTGTGTTGGTATTACGTAATCATATTCTATGGCATATCCATACCTCATGATTTTTGCGTTTTCCAGCCCCGGAATAGTCCTTATCATTTTTATCTGCACATCTGCCGGAAGGCTTGTAGACATACCCTGTATGTACATTTCATTTGTATTAATTCCTTCTGGTTCCACGAATACCTGGTGGCTTTCCTTTTCTCTAAAATTAACTACTTTTACCTCTATACTCGGACAGTAACGCGGCCCTACACCTTGTATCTGCCCCGTATACAGAGGTGCTCTGTGCAAATTCTCCATAATAATTTCATGGGTCTTTTTGTTCGAATACGTGAGCCAACACGATACTTGTTCTCTTTCTATCTTTCTCGATGTATAAGAAAAAGGTATTATTATTTTATCACCGGGTTGTTCAATCATTTTTGAAAAGTCAATGGAATTCTTGTGGACTCTAGGTGGCGTTCCTGTTTTAAATCTCCCCAGTTCAAATCCTAATTCCAGCAGGCTTTCCGACAGTTTGTTGGCGGGAAAAAGCCCATTAGGCCCCCCGTTATAATTCACATCTCCTATTATAATTTTTCCTCTTAAATATACTCCTGTGGTGAGTATAACCGCTTTGGAATAAAATACGCCTCCTGTTCGGGTTACCACGCCTTTTACTTTTCCGCCACTTTCAAGAATTTTTACCACTTCTTCCTGAACCACATCCAGATTATTTTGTTTTTCCAGCGTATATTTCATTGAAAATTGATATGCCTTTTTGTCCGCCTGAGCCCTCAAAGCCCTTACTGCTGGTCCTTTTCCCGTATTCAGCATTCTCATCTGTATGAATGTTTTATCGATATTAATACCCATTTGTCCGCCGAGGGCATCAATTTCTCTTACTAGATGCCCTTTTGCCGGTCCCCCAATGGAAGGATTGCACGGCATAAGTGCGATGCTGTCCAAATTTATGGCGAAAACCACTGTTTTCATCCCTAACCTTGCTGAGGCCAGTGCCGCTTCGCACCCAGCATGCCCTGCTCCTACCACTGCTACATCGTAATATCCTGCTGTATATTCCATAAATATCACCTTCATTTCCCGATACAAAAGTTTTCAAATATGGCATTTATTATGTCTTCACTCACCGTATCCCCCGTTATTTCACCCAGCTTTTCCCACGCTTCTCTTATGTCTATTACAATTATTTCAACAGGCATTTTCTCGCTCAATGCCTTCAGCGCTCTATCTATGCAAATTTTTGCATCCTCCAGCGCCTTTTTCTGCCTCTGCGATGCAAGGATTGCGTTTTCATCTATAGGGCCTAGGTTTTCAATTATTGAATCATATATTTCTTTCATCAATTCATCAATACCCTGTTCTCTTAAAGCCGATATCCTGATTATTTTTTTTCCCGGCATTATTTTCTTTATTTCTTCTTCATCTATTTTTGATGGAATATCTGATTTGTTCACCACTATTATTGTAAATTTGTTTTTTACCATATCCATAATTTTTCTATCTTCCTCAGTAATTTCCATGGAAGCATCCATTACCAACAGGACCATTTCTGCATCCTTCAGGTATTTTTTTGCCCTCTCTACACCTATCTTTTCAACTTCATCTGTTGTTTCCCTGATGCCTGCAGTATCTATTAACTTTATCGGGATACCATTAATATTTATGTATTCTTCTATAATATCCCTTGTGGTACCTGGGATATCTGTTACGATTGCCCTTTCTTCTTTCAAAAGTGCATTCAAAAGAGATGATTTTCCCACATTTGTCCTCCCGACTATAAGCGTTGACAGCCCTTCTCTCAACATTTTTCCCGTTTCCAGGTTTTTTATCATCTGTTCTATCCTGGTTTTTGTTTTTTGAATTTCATTTCTTATCTGAACAGGATCTGCCTCTGGTATGTCTTCTTCGGGAAAATCAATGTTCGCCTCTATATGCGCCATTATTTGAATTAAATCTGAACGGGCTTCCTTAACCCTTTGCGCAAATTCACCCTCTAGCTGTCTATTTGCCTGTATAAGAGCCCTTTCTGTCTTTGATCTTATTATGTCAATTACCGCTTCTGCCTGAGATAAATCTATTCTTCCGTTTAAAAATGCTCTTTTTGTAAATTCTCCGGGCTCTGCAATTCTAGCCCCGTATTTTACAACGAGCTCCAGTATTTTTTTTTGCGCTGCCACTCCGCCATGGCAGTTTATCTCCACCATGTCTTCCCTGGTATATGTATGTGGTGACTTGAAAAAAGCCGTCAATACTTCATCTATTTTGTATCCTTTTTCCGGGTCTATTATGTGCCCAAGGTAAAGGTGGCGGCTTTTTATATCCTTTATTTCTTTTGCGGGCACAAATATTTTTTTTGTAATCTCAAAGGATTTATCACCGCTCATCCTCACTATTCCTATACCCCCTTCTCCCAAGGGGGTTGAAATAGCAACTATAGTCTCATTATTTTTCATATTTCTTACCTCTCATGTAAATCAAGCCCCAAAGCTTTGCTCCGGGGCTTTTTTAATTTCTATTTTTAATGGTTTAATGAAATAACTACCCTTCTGTGGGGTTCTTCTCCTATACTTTTTGTATTTATCATCGCATCTCCCTGCAGCGCTGTATGTATTATCCTTCTTTCATTTGGAAGCATTGGTTCCAGTACTACGCTTTTTTTTGTCTCTTTTACCTTTTTTGCTATGTTTTTTGCAAGTTTTTCCAGCGCTTCTTCTCTTTTCTTTCTGTAATTTTGTGCATCCAGTATTATTCTCTTATGGTTTTCTATACCGCGGTTTGCCACCAGTGAAGTCAAATACTGAATCGCATCCAATGTGCTTCCGCGCTTTCCTATGAGCACACCCACGTCCTTGCCTTCAAAATTTATTTTTATCGCATCTTCCTCTTCTTTGACTTCTATTTTCGGTTCTATTTTAAAATGTTTTGTAAGTCCTTTTATAAATTCCAATGCTCTTTCTCCCGGATTATCTTTTACAGTAACTTTTACTCTTGCTGCTTTTGATAGAAATCCCAATATTCCGCGGTTTCCTTCTTCCAACACCTCAATTTCTGCTTGTTCCCTTTTTATTTTCAATTCTTTTAATGCCATCTCTATTGCTTCTTCTACCGTTCTTGCCTGTTTTTCCACCCATTTCATTTTACATCCTCCTTGACTGGAGCAGGGGAGCGCATAACAATAAGCTGTTGTATTATCTGAAGTATATTGCTTACAACCCAGTATAAAGCCAGTCCCGATGCAAATTTTATCGCCATCCAACCTATAAAAATCGACATAACGATGTTCATGGAATTATTGGGGTTTTCTGTATTTGTCGGTGTTGCAATTTTTGATGACAGGTATGTGGTAACGGCTGCGAGTATCGGAAGAATATATGTGGTATCCGGTGCGCCCAAATCTTTTATCCACAAAAATCCCGCCTGGCCGAAATTATAAGACTGAAGCAGCCTGAATAAACCGATTATAAAAGGAAATTGAATGAGCAAGGGAAGGCACCCTCCCATGGGATTAACTTTATTATCTTGATACAGTTTCATTATTTCCCTGTTCAATTTCTCTTTATCGTTTTTATACTTTTCCTGAAGTTTTTTCTGCAAAGGCGCTATTTCCTGCATTTTTTTCATGGAATGAAACTGTTGAAAACTGAAAGGAAGTAATATTATTTTAATTATAACTGTTATTCCTATTATTGCCAGGCCGTAGCTTTTTGTATATGCGAATATAAAATCCATCAGCTGCTTCATTACGCTTTCAAGATATGCCATTAAATTTGCTCCCCCTTGAACTTTATTTTTCCATTATTTTCATTTTCTATACAGGATCATAACCGCCCGGGTTAAAGGGATGGCATTTTAATATTCTTTTGGCGGCTTTTGCCCCTCCTTTTATAACACCGTACTTTTTTATTGATTCCAGTGCATATTCTGAACACGTGGGATAAAATCTGCATGTCTTCGGTTTTAGAGGCGAAATATATTTTCTATAAAATGTTATCATCGCTATTATCATTGTCTTTATCATTCCATACATGGCCTCTTTTCAGTATGTTTTTTATTTCCCTCTTTAAATCTTTATAATCCATTTTGGATATATCCTTTTTTATTGATATTATTATATCTATACCTTTTTTAATATTTTCAATATTGTGTCTGAACAACTCTTTTATTCTTCTTTTAATCCTATTTCTTACTACGCTTTTACCAATTTTCTTTGAAATAGAAACTCCCAGCCTGGCGGTTTTAAGGTCATTTTCTTTGATGTACACATTAAAATAAGGGCATGACAACCGCTTTCCCGCCCTGTATACATTTTTAAATTCAAAATTTTTCGTTAATCTTAAATACCTTTGCAATATATATTTCCTCCAGCGCGGGAGCTCAAAGGCCGTTTTATTATTAACGGCCTTTTTATACCGCTTTGTTATGCGGTAAGTCTTTTTCTCCCTTTTTGTCTTCTTCTTTTGATAATATTTCTTCCGCTTTTATTCATCATTCTTTTTCTGAAGCCGTGTACTTTTTTTCTGTACCTTTTACTCGGCTGGTATGTCTGTTTCATCTTTGCACCTCCGCCTTTTAAACTATATAGATTATAGCCTATAATATTAATAATTGTCAAGAAAATATGAGATACCTTTAAATCAGTTAACCCAACTTTCAATTACTAAAATCATCAGTTTCAAGTTTATATTGAATATGATTTTTTATTTTGTTATTATTGTATTGTCGTAAACTGTATAGTTATCTGCTCTTTTCGGGAGGTTTTTTATTATGGCTTCTGTCGATCTTTCTTCACTATGGCATCAGGTTTTAAAAATACTAGGGAATGAACTCAACAATGACGTTTCTTTCAATACTATGTTAAAACCCTCGAAACTCGTCAGGATTGACAACAATAATGCGTTCGTGGAAGTCCCGAATGATTTTTTAAAACAAGTTATTGAAAAAAGATATATCAATCTTTTGAAAGATATTTTAAATTCGATTCTAAAGCAGGACTTGAATATTGTTATTGAAGTCAATAATGAAAACGATTCTCCATCTGCTCCATCGGAATACAGTTCTTATATCCTTCATGACAATCACGAATCAAAATCCTTTTCTGAGGAGCCCGGGTCGTTTTTAAACCAAAAATACACGTTTGATACCTTTGTTGTGGGCAACAGCAACCGGTTCGCCCATGCGGCATCCCTTGCTGTGGCCCAATCCCCCGCAAAAGCTTATAACCCTTTTTTTATCTACGGTGGGGTGGGCCTTGGGAAAACTCACCTCATGCATGCCATAGGCCATTACATTTTATCTCAGAATCCAAATTGCAAAGTTATGTATATATCTTCTGAAAGATTCACGAATGAACTTATAAATTCCATTAAAGACGACAAAAACGTGGAATTTAGAAATAAATACAGGACCATTGACGTTCTTTTAATAGACGATATACAGTTCATTGCTGGAAAAGAGAGGACGCAGGAAGAGTTTTTCCACACTTTTAATGCCCTTCATGAAGCAAATAAACAGCTGGTTATTTCCAGCGATCGGCCTCCAAAAGAAATTCCTACTTTGGAAGAACGTCTCAGGTCGCGTTTCGAGTGGGGCCTTATTACCGATATCCAGCCACCGGATTTTGAAACGCGAATAGCCATACTTTTAAAGAAAGCTTCAATGGAAAATCTAACTGTTCCTATTGATGTAATAAATTTTATTGCCACCAAAATCGAAACTAACATCAGAGAGCTAGAAGGCGCCTTAATCAGGATTGTAGCTTATTCTTCACTTACCAACTGCCCTATTGATGTAAATCTTGCTGAACATGTTTTGAAAGATATTTTACCTGAACAAAAAACAAAAACCGTCTCTGTAGCCGATATTTTTAGAGAAGTTGGGCGTCAATTTTCATTAAAACCAGAAGATTTCAAAGCTAAGAAAAGAACTAAAGACTTGGCTTTTGCGCGGCAGATAGCCATGTATCTTTGCAGCGAACTCACCGATCTGTCCCTTCCAAAAATAGGCGAGGAATTTGGCGGCCGGGACCACACCACAGTCATACACGCAAGAAATAAAATAGCGGAAGATATAACTCGCGACCCTCAACTTGCCTTGCTTATAGACGGCCTGAAGAAAAAAATCGTTCAGGGGGGATAAACTGTTAAAAACCCGTTAATATCTTGTTTATAAAAAGTGGACAAATTTCGACTGGAAACTTCATCTGTGGAAAATGTTTATAAAGTTATATACATTTTCCACAGGTTATCCACAGGGACAGAAGCGAAAAAACACTTATTCACATGATTTATCCACATATCCACAGCCCTTACTACTACTCTTACTATTTTATAATTTTATGACTCATAGTTTTTTTTATTACTGTTTTTAAAAATTTCTTTGGAGGTGTTGTTTTTGAAATTTTATATTGATAAAGACATCCTTCTTTCCTCTCTATCTCTTGTTGAAAAATTTGTACCTCTTCGCTCTCCTGTGACGCTTCTTTCAGGTATAAGATTTACTGCTTCCCATGATTTTTTATCTTTTTCAGCAACTGACCTGGAAATGGGGATAGAACATAAAATAGAATTAAATGATGTGGACGAAAATATATTAAAAATTATAGAACACGGCTCTTATGTAGTTCCGGTGAAAATTTTTTCAGAAATTGTAAGAAAGCTACCGGCAGGCGAAGTAATGTTTTTGTTTTCAGATAACCGTGTTGAGATATGTTCCAAAAGTTTTAAAATGAACCTTCCCTGCTATGATGCTCAGGATTTTCCCGAAATAACACATCAGGAACTTTTGCCCACCATGAGTTTTTCTCAAAAATTATTCAAAAACATGATAAAACAGACGATTTATGCCAGAGCTGAAGAATCCACCTCAAGGCCGCAGCTGACCGGAATTTTGGTTGAAAGCCGGCAAAACATGCTCCACATGGTGGCTTTGGACGGTTTTCGGATTGCATGGAGAAAAGAAATTATCGATGAAGACTCTAACCATGAGCAAAAAGATTTCAGTTTAATTATTCCGGGCAAAACCCTTCTTGAAATCAATAGAATTTTTGGAGATGGCGAAGAAACTTTTGATTTATATGTGGGAAAAAATAGAGTTGAATTCAGAACCAAAAATACGGTCATATCATCTAGATTGTTGGAAGGCAGCTTTATTGACTATGAGCAGGTCACAAAGGTTGATGCAAAAACTGTAGTAAATATAAATTCAGAAATTATCTTCTCGGCCATAGACAGAGGATTAATAATGGCAAGGGAAGCAGGTAAAAACAATCTCGTTAAGTTTAAAATAAATTCTGATAATTTTGAAGTCAATGTGGAAAATGAAACAGGAAGCCTTGTAGATAAACTTCCTTGCAAAACCCAGGGAGAAGAGCTCCTCATAGCGTTTAATGCCAGATTCATCATGGATGCCCTGCGCTCTATTGAAACTCCTGAGGTGAAATTTTCATTTTCAGGGGAATCAGGGCCTTGTATTATAGAACCTGTGGGAGAAGAGAATCAGCTGAATTTGGTTTTGCCTGTGAAAATGAGGGGTGAAGATTATTGAAAAAAGTTGTTATTAAAACTCAGAGTATAAACCTTGATCAATTTTTAAAATGGGCTGGAGCGGTATCTACAGGCGGTGAAGCCAAGTTATTGATAAATGATGGAAAAGTGAAAGTGAACGGGCAGGTGGAAACCCATAGATCGAGAAAGCTTTTTTTCGGCGATGTGGTAGAGCTTGAAGGCCGCATGTTTGAAGTGGCCAGAGGACGTGAAATTTAATGTTTCTCAGCAGCCTCAGGCTCGTAGATTTTCGAAATTTTAAAGAACTGGAAGTTTCTTTTTCTAAAGGGATAAATATATTTTATGGCGACAACGCCCAGGGCAAGACAAACCTGTTGGAATCGATTTTTTTTCTGTCTAATCTGAGATCTGAAAAAGCCGTCAGAGAACATCAACTCATAATGCATAACAAACCGCTTGCGTATATAAAGGGCATATTTAACACCGGTTCAGGGCCGGTGGAAAGGGAAATTATCTTATACTCTGACAGAAAAAAAGTAGTAAAGGAGGGTGGGGAACAGAAAAGCCGCTGGTCAGACTTGTGTGAAGATCTGAGTGCCGTATTTTTTTCCCCCGATGATCTGAACCTTATAAAAGGCAGCCCTTCTCTCAGAAGAAAATATCTTGACTATCTAATTTACCAGCTAAAACCTGTTTATATGAAATATCTCCACACGTACTACAGGGTGGTTTCCCAGAGGAATGTATTGCTCAAATCCATCAAAAAAAATCCTTCGCTTTCCGACAGCATTGAACTGTGGGATGTGCAGCTTTGCGATGCAGGCTCCAGGATATTGGAAGAAAGATTGAAGTTAATCGAGGTTGTAAACGATTATATGAGAAAACTTTTCAACGGATTTTGCGGTGAGAATCCGGTTTTGAATGTAAAATACATCAGCAGTGTTAGCATCGAGAGCAGGGATACCATAAAGCGGGATTTTTTAAAGGCGCTGAAACAGGAAAGAGAAAAAGATATTTCAAGAGCTTTTACTGCGAACGGTCCTCACAGAGATGATGTGATATTTTTATTGGATGGCCATGATGCCAGATTTTTCGGATCCCAGGGTCAGCAGAGGCTGCTTGCACTTTGCTTAAAAAAGGTTCAGGCAGGCATCCTCGCCCGGGAAAAAGGAGAATTTCCCATTATGTTGCTGGACGATGTGATGTCAGAACTGGATTCTTCAAAAAGGAAGCTGATCCTCGGAAATACCGATTCTCAAGTTTTTATTACTACCACTGATTTAAGTTTCATACCCCAAGATATGAAATTAAAAAGCAAACTTTTTAAAGTAAAAGACGGTTCTCTGGAGTGGTAATTATGGAAAAAATAGGTATAATATTAAGGGAAACTATTAAAAAAAGCGGTTTAGAAAAGAAATTGATGCAGTTTCAGATTTTTTTGAGATACGAAAATCTGGTAGGAGAACACATTGCAAAGGTGTCAAAGCCGGTAGTTTTCAGAAACAATACCCTGTTTATAGGCGTGGAAAACCCCATATGGTCTCACCAACTTCACTTTTTAAAAAGGGAAATAATTGAAAAATTGAACTCTATTTTTGATGAACCGCTGGTATGTGATATAAAGTTTCAAATATGTAGCTTAGAAAAACACAAGCAGGACTTTTCCTCAGGGGTAAAAAAAGACAATATCGTTGAATTGCCTGACAAAATAATTAAAATGATATATAATATAAGTTCGGAAATAAAAGACCCGGAACTACGAAAAAAATTTTCAGAACTCATGATTAAAGACTTTAAGTACAGGAAGAAAAAGGAGGAGCGCAGGTGTTCATCCATATAGGAAGCGACGAAGTAGTGCTTAAGAAAGATGTAATAATGATACTGGACAAGTACGCCGTAGTTTCCAAAGCTACTTCTGAGTTTTTGCAAGTGGCACGAGAGGAAGGTTTTTTTCAAGGTGAAGACGGCAGGGATAAAAAATCCATAATAATATGCGATAAAAAGATATTTTTCTCTCCCATATCCTCCGTCACTCTACTAAAAAGGTCAAATTTCTTAAAAAACTTTAATAAATATTAGTTACAGGTCTTAAGAAAGTCTGGAGGTTTTAGGATTGGAGAAGAAAAGCGCATACGATGAAAACAAGATTGAAGTGCTGGAAGGCCTTGAGCATGTGAGGCTCAGGCCAGGAATGTATATCGGTTCGACAGATACCCGAGGGCTTCACCATTTGGTATATGAAGTGGTGGACAACAGCATAGATGAAGCTCTGGCGGGATATTGTAAAAATATCCGTGTTTCCTTAAACAAAGATGGTTCAATAAGTGTTGAGGATGACGGAAGGGGTATTCCCGTAGGAATACAGCCAAAAGTTGGAAAATCTGCTCTGGAAGTGGCTATGACAATGCTGCATGCCGGAGGCAAGTTCGGGCATGGCGGATATAAAGTATCCGGCGGCCTTCACGGCGTGGGCGTTTCTGTGGTAAACGCCCTTTCAGAATGGCTGGAGGTAGAAGTAAAAAGGGATGGAGCCCTGTTTTTCCAAAGGTATGAAAGGGGAAATCCTGTGACCGGTGTCGTAAGAAAAGGCGACGCTGAAGGCACTGGAACTAAGGTGACTTTTAAACCAGACAAAAAAATTTTTAAAGATATAAATTTTTCGGCAGATATTCTCACTCAGCGTTTAAGGGAACAGGCGTTTTTGAACAAGGGGATAAAAATAGAACTGGTGGATTTGAGAACGGGTAAGAAAAATGAATTCCACTACGAAGGGGGTATAGTTTCCTTTGTAAAATACCTGAACCGGAACAAAGATGTGCTTCATGAGCAGCCGATTTATATTAAAGCTGTGCGGGAAGGCATGGAACTGGAAGTAGCAATTCAATACAACCATACTTATGTGGAAAACGTGTTATCCTTTGCAAACAACATAAATACCCATGAGGGCGGAACCCACCTGAGCGGCTTCAGGACAGCCCTCACTCGCAGTATAAATGATTACGCCAGAAAATATAATCTTTTAAAAGAGCAGGACAATAATCTCTCCGGCGAAGATGTCAGGGAAGGTCTGACAGCGGTAATCAGTGTAAGGCTTCAAAACCCCCAATTTGAGGGCCAGACTAAGACGAAGCTGGGAAACAGCGATGTAAAGGGAATTGTGGATTCTGTGGTGGGCGAAGAAATGGCTCGCTTTATGGAAGAAAACCCCTCCACAGCTCGAATGATTGTGGAAAAAGCTATAGGGGCCGCTCGGGCCAGGGAAGCGGCCCGCAAGGCACGAGAACTCACCCGAAGAAAGAATTCCCTGGAGCGCACCGCTCTGCCGGGCAAGCTGGCAGATTGCAGTGAAAAAGACCCCAGGCTTTGCGAACTTTACCTTGTGGAGGGAGATTCGGCTGGTGGTTCTGCCAAACAGGGGAGAGACCGCAGAATACAGGCAATCCTTCCCCTTAGGGGCAAGATATTGAACGTGGAAAAAGCCCGGCTGGACAAAATATTGAACAACGAAGAAATAAGGGCCATGATAACTGCGATAGGCACAGGCATAGGCGATGAGTTCGACATAGAAAAGCTCCGTTACCATAAAATAATACTCATGGCCGATGCCGATGTGGACGGTGCGCATATAAGAACCCTTCTTCTCACATTTTTTTACAGATACATGCAGCCGTTGATAGAGGCAGAAAAGGTGTATATAGCCCAGCCCCCTCTTTTCCAAGTAGTGGTTGGCAAAAAAGAGTACTACGCTTACAATGACCGGGAACTGAAGGAAATCCTTGATAAATTGGGAAAAGATAGGGATAAGGCGGACGTCAACAGGTTTAAAGGCCTGGGAGAGATGGATTCAGAGCAGCTGTGGGAAACCACCATGAATCCAGCAAAGCGAACTATTTTGAAGGTGAGCCTTGAGGATGCAGTGGCGGCTGACGAAATATTTACCATACTCATGGGAGACAAAGTGGAGCCCAGGAAGCAGTTCATATTCGAACACGCGCACGAAGTGGTCAATCTGGATATATAGCGCTTGATTAATGCTGCTGTCCAGCATGTAGCATCGGTGCAGAGGTTTTCGCTCGCTCCGAGTTCGCACCGGCCTGTGGCAGCTGCTGAACGACTGCATGCCAATTACTAAAATGTCAATTTTAAATTTTTGGAGGTTTTGGAATGGCTGAATCAGCGGAAAAGATAGTGCCTGTAAATATAGAAGATGAGATGAAGAAATCATACATAGATTACTCCATGAGTGTCATAGTAGGCAGGGCCTTGCCGGATGTAAGGGACGGCCTCAAGCCGATTCACCGCCGGATTCTTTTTGCCATGAACGACATAGGGCTTACCCCGGACAAGCCCTTCAGAAAATCCGCCACTATAGTGGGAGAAGTCATGGGCAAATATCATCCTCATGGGGATGCGGCCATTTATGACGCCATGGTGCGAATGGCACAGGATTTTTCCATGCGCTATATGCTGGTGGACAGCCATGGAAATTTTGGTTCCATTGACGGCGATCCTCCAGCGGCCATGAGGTACACTGAAGCCAGGCTTTCGAAAATAGCCATGGAGATGCTGTCGGATATAAATAAAGATACGGTGGATTTTGTGCCCAATTTCGACGAGAGGTTAAAAGAGCCCAGTGTTCTGCCGTCGCGATTTCCAAATCTGCTCGTCAATGGTTCCTCGGGCATTGCCGTGGGCATGGCCACCAATATACCTCCGCATAATCTTTCGGAAGTCATAGACGGCGTTGTGATGATGATAGATAACCCGGATGTGACTGTGGACGAATTGATGCAGGTAATAAAAGGTCCTGATTTTCCGACAGGAGCTTCTATCCTCGGCAGAGACGGCATAAAAAACATGTACAGGACCGGAAGGGGATCTTTGACCGTCAGGGCTAAAACTGCGATAGAGCCAATGGAGGGCGGCCGCCAGAGAATAGTTGTGACAGAAATCCCTTACATGGTCAACAAAGCTCGCCTGATGGAAAAGATTGCGGAACTGGTGAGGGAAAAGAATATAGAAGGCGTCTCGGACTTGAGGGATGAGAGCGACAGGTCCGGAATCCGAATAGTCATTGAATTAAAAAGGGATGCCAACCCTCATGTAATATTGAACCAGCTTTACAAACACACGCAGCTTCAAGACACTTTCGGAGCCATAATGCTGGCGCTGGTGGACAACAAACCCAGGGTGTTGAACCTTAGGGATTTGATATATTACTATCTTGAGCATCAAAAGCAAATCATCATCCGCAGGACGAAATTCGACCTAGCAAGGGCTGAAGAAAGGTGCCATATTTTAGAAGGCCTCAGGATAGCGCTTTCTCACCTGGATGAAGTTATAAACCTGATCAGGAAATCCAAAGATGTGCCTACAGCTCGGGAAGGCCTCATGGCATCGTTTAATCTGTCCGAAAAACAGGCTCAGGTAATACTGGATATGAGGCTTCAGAGGCTTACCGCCTTAGAGCGCCAGAAAATAGAGGATGAGTACAAAGATATTCTTGAGAAAATAGAATACTTTAAAAAGGTGCTTGCCGATGAAAAAATGGTGCTGGCTATCATAAAACAGGAAATTCTGGATATTAAACAAAAATTTGGGGATGAACGCCGAACAAAAATCGTTGCTGCAGTGGATGATATAGAGGCGGAGGATTTAATCGCAGAGGAGGATGTGGTTATAACCCTGACCCATTTCGGCTATATCAAACGCCTTCCTCTTTCCACTTATAAAAATCAAAAGCGCGGCGGTAAAGGCATTACAGGCGTTACAACAAGGGAAGAGGACTTTGTGGAGCGCATATTTGTGGCTACAACCCATCATGTGGTGCTTTTTTTCACAAACCATGGGAATGTATACAAGCTTAAAGCCCATGAAATCCCTGAAGCCGGCAGGACTGCTAAAGGTACTGCTATAGTAAACCTTTTGCCACTGAAACCGGGGGAAAAGGTAAATGCAGTAATTCCAATAAAGGATTTTAGCGAAGCAAAATATTTGCTGTTTGCCACTCGAAACGGTTTGGTTAAGAAAACCCTGCTTTCCGAGTATAAAAGCTCGAGAAAAACTGGCCTTATAGCAATCAACCTAAAAGACCAGGACGAGCTTATAGCGGTCAGGCTTGTGGATAAAAATGATCAGGTGCTGCTGGGGACAATGAAAGGAATGGGCATAAGATTTTCTGTGGATGATGTGGCAGCCGTGGGGCGTACCGCTCAAGGAGTAAAAGGAATATCGTTAAAAGAAGAGGACAAAGTGGCTTCGGTGGATATAGTCAGGCCCGGCTGTGATGTGCTGGTGGTGACTAGAAAGGGTTTCGGAAAGCGGACGAGCGAGGAAGAATTTCGCTTGCAGGCCCGCGGCGGCAAGGGTATCATTATTCAGAAGGTCACTGAAAAGACCGGGGCGCTGGAGGCTGTAAGGGTAGTTGGTGAAAAAGACGATGTGATGCTGTGTACCGCATCAGGCGTGATGATACGCATGGAAGTTTCCGGAATATCCAGGATGAGTCGCAACACCCGCGGGGTAACTTTGATAAAACTGGAAAAAGACGATCAGCTGGCATCAGTGGCGGTAATATGTGAAGAAGAAAAATAATGAAGAGGTATTTTTTCAATGGGGAATCTGATTTACCACTATGCGCGTGTCATACCCACACCGGGGGCATGAAAACAAATGGACGCATCCATGGGAGGTTTCTCCCATGGAAATGTAGTCTTTATCGAGATACGGATTGTAAGGATCGAAATAATCATCAACCCTTCCCCAGTCCTCCATATCGCCTCCACATTTGGGACACTTTTCTTTTACATTTATCAGGGCATTGCACAGCGGGCATTCAAAATCCATAAAACCACCTCATTATTAGCATGCCTTATTTGAAGGACAAAATACAAATATGCCTTAAAAAATTTATGCCTTAAAAAAATTGCGTTGAAGTTTAAAGGGTTTTAAACATACCATGAGGACTTGTTCAGTTTCGTTTTTTTTATATTACACTCTTTTTATTCGGGAAAATTAAGAGTTAGCATATTGATGGGGTTTATGATATAATGTAAAAAAACAAAAAAGACAAATAAAATAATGGATGGATGACTTTGAATAAAAAGCTGGATATGCCTCTTGTTAAGGCGCTCATACGCTATGCGCGAAAGGGTTCGGTCAGGTTTCATATGCCGGGGCACAAAGGCGGAGGAAATTTTCTTTCGGTTTTTAACAGGCGTTTTGGGAGGAGCATCTTAAAATGGGATGTGACAGAGCTGCCCGGCCTGGATAATCTTCATAATCCCGGCGGAGTTATTAAAGAGGCGGAAGCGAGGCTGGCAAAACTTTACAGGGCGGACCAATCCTTTTTTCTGGTGAACGGGTCAACCTCAGGGGTGCTGGCTATGATGGGGGCGACTCTGAATCCCAAAGATACAGTGATATTATCCAGGGCCAGCCACAGCTCTGTGCTGTCGGGCTTGATTTTAACCAAGGCAAAGCCGGTTTATGTGATGCCGGAATGGCATGAAGGTTTGGGAGTGCACACGCAAATCACTCCCGAAGCGCTGCAGAGGGCTGTAAACCAAACTCCCGAAGCCAAATCCGTTCTCATTACCAATCCCACATATCAAGGTTTCTGCCCGGATTTAAAAAAGATTTGTGAAATTGCCCGGCAAAACCGCATGCTGGTTCTGGTGGATGAAGCCCACGGGCCGCATCTTTCATTCAGTCTCCATCTGCCGCCTTCGGCAGGAGACTTCGGCGCTGATGCGTGGGTGCAGAGCCCTCATAAGATGCTATTTTCTCTTACTCAAAGCGCATGGCTGCATGTTAAAGGCAGCAGAATAGACAGAGAAAGGCTTCGTTCATATCTTAGCATAGTGACCAGCACCAGCCCGTCTTATATTCTCATGGCTTCACTGGACTATACGGCATCGATTATGCAAAGCCGGGGCAAGTTATTGGTGGAAAAAGCCCTTTATATGGCTGAAAGGGCCAGGAAAGTCATAAACAGATACACCGCCTTTCATTGTGTTGGGGATGAACTTAAGGGCAGGGCGGGAATATCAGATATTGATCTTACCCGGCTCATGGTGAATGTGTCGATAGCGGGCTTCACCGGTTTTGAGGTGGAGAAACTGCTGAGGCAAAAATATAATATATATGCTGAATATGCAGATGCATATAACGTTTATTTTTTGGTAACGGCAGCTAATACAAAACAAGATATCAGAAGCCTCGTAAAAGCTTTAATGGATATTTCGAAGGATAAATACAAATACAATAATTCCATCTGCGGCAAAAAACATAAAGATGCAGATGGAATGTTAAAGGTAATTTCCGATGTCTTTAAAAGACTTCCAATAAAAGCTATGGAGCCCCATGAAGCATTTTATTCCAAAGGAGAATGGATTCCCTTAAAGTATGCTGCAGGCCGGATAGCGAAAAAAGCCCTAATACCTTATCCTCCAGGAGTGCCCATTCTCATGCCGGGAGAGGTTATAGAAAAAGAACACATTGAAATTATTAGAAAACTGCTGGAAGCAGGCTGTTTCGTTCATGGAGTAGATGATAACCGAATATATGCGATCTGTAGTTGACTCAGTGTCTAACCCCGGCATTAGGTGAGTTTCTACACATAAAATCAATTTAATTTAAAAGAGGTATTATATGAAGGGAAAATTCATAACAATTGAAGGGCCCGATGGTGCAGGAAAAACCACTCAGGTTAGAAAAATCGCGCAGTATCTTAAATCAGCAGGAAAAAATGTGCTGATCACCCGAGAACCTGGCGGTACTGCCTTCGGGGAAAAACTGAGGGATACGCTGCTTTCGCCTGGCATCGAAAGCCCGGTTCCCGAGGCTGAAGCTCTAATATATGCCGCATCTAGAGCACAACTCATAAAGAAGGTAATTGCCCCAGCCCTATTGGGAGGAACTCATGTGCTCTGCGATCGCTTCGTGGATTCCAGCCTGGCCTATCAGGGGTGGGCCAGAGGGTTGGGAATCCAGACGATAATGGAAATAAACAGCTGGTTTATACAGGATTGGTGGCCAGACATTACCATACTTCTTGACGTTGACCCTGCACTGAGCATTTCAAGGCTTAATAGGGCGAGGGACCGCCTCGAAAGAGAGACGATGGATTTTCACAAAAGAGTGCGGGAGGGGTTCCTCAAGGTTCGGGATATGTTCCCCGAAAGGATTGTAACTGTAGACGCATCTGAAAGTCCTGAAAAAGTTTTTAATGCAATAATTGGTGTTATTAAAAATATATTGTAAAATCATATACTAATAGAAACTCAACCCGCGATTTGGAAGGGGGATATTAGTATGAAGATGGTTATGGCTGTGGTTCAAGACAGCGATGCGGCAAGACTCATAGAAGAGCTTAACGACAACAAATTCGGGGTTACAAAATTAGCCAGCACGGGAGGATTTTTAAAAAACGGCAATACTACTTTGATGATAGGTGTTGAAGAAGAACGCATCGAAGCGCTCATAAACATCATTAAAAAAGTATGCCAGCCCAGAAAGCAGATAATAACGCCCTTTCCGGGAGGCACAGTGGACCCCTATGTGCCCAACCCCATTGAAGTGACAGTGGGGGGAGCAGCCGTATTTGTACTGAATATAGAAAGGTTTGAGAAAATATGAAAGTGAGCCTTTCTCCGGAATTTGCCCTGCCCAGGGATGTTTTATCAGCGACCAAAGGCGCTTCGCGTTCTTTTGAGGAACATCTGCTGCAATTTTCGGAATCTTATTTAAAAGAAAAGCTGGATGGGCAGCTGGCTGCCATACTGGAACAAGGCAGAAGGATTACGAAAAGCATGAGCCTTTCCGACTTGAAAAAATATCGCAATATGGTGGCTGACTTTTTAAAACTTTGCATATCGCAAGGTTTGAATTGCAGGCAAGAAAGGCTTTCAACGCGTTTGGGCAGATCAAAAGTGCTCACTATTATAAAAACAGTAGATCAGAAATTGATAGAATTGGCCGAAGCTCTTCTTTCAGAAAATAAAGACCCCATTAAGATTCTGGCCCTGACGGATGAAATCCGCGGGCTTTTGCTGGATCTTTATGCATGAGGTGGTATTTTGGACAATTTTATTAACGCGGTAAAAGCTGGATTTGTATCTCACGCCTATATATTTCTTGGTTCGGATGAAGTTGGATGCGCAAAAGCAAAAATTTTCGCTCAAACGGTCAATTGTGAAAACCCCGAGCTTGCTCCTTGCGGATTTTGCAAAAACTGCCGGAAGATATCGAACGGTACCCATCCGGATTTTATGGAGATATCTGCTGAAGGAGCTTCTATTAAAATCGATCAAGTGCGGACATTGATACAAATTCTCGCTGGCATGCCCATGGAAGCTGCCATCAGGGTATGTATAGTCCGCGAAGCTCATAAGATGACTCCGGAGGCACAAAATGCTCTGCTAAAGACCTTGGAAGAGCCTTCCTCCCGGAGCACGGTGGTATTGGTGACCGATAATCTAAAGCTGCTTTTGCCCACAATAGTATCTAGATGCCAGGTAATGGATTTTGGTTCCGGTAAGGATGGTATAGACGTTTCTTTCGATACCAGGAAAATGTTGTCTCAAATAATGCTTCGTGCAATGAAAGACCCTGACTTTGAGCCAGGCACCAGCTCAGCTCAGGTTGCCGGTTTGGACGAGGAGTGTGAGAGGCTGCTGGGGTTTCTGGCGAGCATGTATAGAGACATTCTGGTGGTAAAAACTAAAAGCAGCGCACAACTGATAAACGATGATTTGGCTGACATCATAGGGCAATGTGCTGAGAGAATTTGCACAAAGTCGGCGGCAAAAATGCTAGAAAAAATTTTATATCAAACTGTTGTAGCAAAATCAAAGGGCAACCAGAACTTAATATGGTATAATGTATTCCGTGATTTCCAAGAGGTGGTAAGATGGTAACAGTAGTCGGAGTAAGGTTCAAAAAAGCAGGGAAAGTGTACTATTTTAATCCTGGCGGGCTGGAACTGGCGCCTTCGGATAAGGTTATCGTAGAGACAAGTCGAGGGATTGAATATGGAGAAGTGGTTACAAAGCCGAAGGATGTAAAGGAAGAGGATTTGGTATCTCCTTTAAAAGATGTGATCCGAAAGGCGACACCGGAAGATGATGCCCGGGTGGAGGAAAACAAGAAAAAGGCAAAAGAGGCGGAAGAAATAGCGCTGAAAAAGATAGAAAAGCACGGCCTTGACATGAAGTTAATCGATGTGGAATACACCTTTGATAACAGCAAGCTTATATTTTACTTTACTGCTGAAGGCCGGGTGGATTTCAGGGAACTGGTGAAAGATCTTGCATCCGTCTTTCGGACCAGAATAGAGCTTCGTCAGATAGGAGTGAGAGATGAGGCGAAGATGCTGGGCGGCATAGGCCCGTGCGGCAGGATTGCGTGCTGCAATACTTTCCTCGGCGAATTCGATCCCGTTTCCATAAAAATGGCAAAACAGCAAAACCTTTCTTTAAACCCTGTGAAAATATCTGGCCTTTGCGGAAGATTGATGTGTTGCTTGAAATTCGAAAGCGATTCTTATGAAGAAATGGAAATGAAATTCCCGGATATCGGTACCAGGGTAATAGCTCCGGGAGGCGAAGGAGTAGTAGTAGCTGTGTTCAAACCCAAAGGTACGGTAAAAGTACAGTTGGATGAAAATAAAGAGGTGGAGGAATATCCTGTGGAGGAAGTGGAAAATAAAGAATCTTGACTTAAAAACATGCCAAGATTATCATGTTGTTAAGAGGTGATGGTAATGTTTCCATTTTTCTGGGATCCGACAATGATTTTGCTTCTGCCAGCTCTGGTACTGGCTTTTTATGCTCAGGCGAAAGTAAACTCTACTTTCGAAAGATATCTGCGGGTGCCCGCCCGAAATGGCCTTACCGGTGCGGAGGTAGCAAGGGAGATACTGAGGCTTAGCGGTATCCACGACGTTACGGTGGAGGTGCAGGGAGGAAGGCTGTCGGACTATTACGACCCCAGAAGGAAAGTATTGAAGCTTTCTTCTGATGTTTACCACGGCCGGTCTCTTGCTGCTCAGGGCGTGGCAGCTCACGAGTGCGGCCATGCCATCCAGCACGATGTGGGATATGCTCCCCTGGCGCTTAGGAACTCCATTGTGCCGGTGGCAAACTTCGGCTCTCAATTGGCGTTTCCGCTGTTTTTCCTAGGGCTATTTCTGAGAGGGGAGTTCCTGATGACCCTTGGAATATTACTTTTTAGTGCAGCCGTTCTGTTTCAGTTAATAACCCTGCCGGTGGAATACAACGCCAGCAACAGGGCAGTGGCGGTACTGGAAAGCCACGGCTTTATAGGAAGGGACGAGGCTGTTCCCGTGCGGCGGGTGCTGGGCGCTGCGGCCCTCACCTACGTGGCAGCTACTCTCATGGCCGTAATGCAGCTTTTGAGACTTCTGGCCCTAATGGGGATTTACCGGGACGATAGATAGAAAGCGAGAGGAGGGAAGCACCCGGCAAGACTAAACCATAAAAAAGTTTTGCCGGGCCACGCTGTTGAAAGTATTTTTAAAAAATGCACTTATTTTTATCATGATTATTTTGCTGGCAACAGGGTGCTTTCACAAAAAATCTTCCGATGCCGTAAAACCGGGGGCTGGCACTCCCAATCAGCAGGCAGATCAAGATTTACAAACGCCTGGAAAAACTCCTCCGAATTTAGCTGAAAAGCCTTTTGTCCGTCTGGCTATAAAGGGAATAAAGGATGACAGTTTGGGGCTGCCCGTTTCGGTATACCAGGACAAAGATGGAAACACATACGTTCTGGATTTATATTCCACTGACGGCCTTGTGAAAGTTTTCGATTATCAGGGAAAATACCGATTCAAGCTTGCCCCCCTTAAGGCTGCAGAGTCGCAACCGGTGGATGTGGCTGTGGATGGTGAAGGCTGCGTGTATGTGGCGGACTTAGGCCTGAGAGCCGTGTTTAAGTATGATACGGAAAACCGGGTGGAAAAAATACAGCCTCAGGAGGAATTTTATCCCAGGAGCATTGCTGTGGATTCTAAAGGGAATTTAGTGGTATTAAGCTTTGACAGGGTATATAAATTCTCGCCTTCAGGTCGGGTTTTTTCTTTTGGAGAAAGCGGTGAAAAGGAAGGGCAATTCGGTGCTGCTGGGTCTGAATTTTATACCGGCCCCAGCGGGATTTGTGTGGATGAAGAAGGCAATATTTATGTTGCGGATACGCTGAACAGCCGTATCCAAAAATTCAGCCCCGAAGGAAAATTCAGGAAAGAATTTCCCCTTCACGATGCGGCAAGCCCCCAGGATGTGGCGGTGGGAACGGATGGAAGCGTATTCACTTTAACTTCTTCCGGCAGCCTCGTTACAATGGGCTCTGATGGCAGAATCCTGAACACAAAGGAACTTTCGTTATCTTCCCAGAATGGATGGGGAGTTGGCGGTATCGCCATAGGGCGAGAAAACACCCTTCTCGTAGCTGCAACGGACCAGCACATGGTAAAGGTGATGTCTGGAGGAAAACAGGTATATGCCATAAAAAAGGATATGTCGAATGGTTTTATCTGCTCTCATAATATAGCCTTGGATAACGGCCGTCTGGTAATAATCGGCGGAGACCCGTTTTCTTCCGATGATTTAAACAACAGGGTATTGATGTTTGATGCCAAAGGAAATTTTTTAAACGAAATCGTTCCGGGGTACAGCCAGGGCAGATACTTTGGGCCCAGAGATGCGGTTTTTGCAGGGGATAATATTTACCTGTTGGACCTCGATATTATATCTGTGTTTGACAGGAAGGGCAATTTCATCACAAGCTTTGGAGGAAGGGGCGAAGAACCCGGAGATTTCGGGGTATACGATAATTACGGCCAGGAACAAGGTCCCGCGGGCATTGCTGTAGATAACAGAGGGAATATAGTGGTGAGCGACACTTATAACGACCGTATTCAAAAAATTTCAGTACAAGGCAGATATAAAGGCGGTTTTGAAGTGAGCGCCCCTGGCCCGGTTACCACCGATTCCGAAGGCAATATTTACATTTTGCTGCCGGAACAGGCAAAAGTTGTAAAATTTTCTGGCGAAGGGGAAAAGGTACTGGAATTCGGAAAACCGGGAACTGGCAACGGCGAATTTTTTCTGGAAAACGGAGAGGGAGAAATGCAGGGGCCTGACGGCATAGCAGTGGATGAGCAAAGCGGCAGGATATACGTGTCCGACACAGCGGCTCACCGCATACAAGTTTTTGACAGCAGCGGAATTTTTATAAAATCCATAGGTAGGTTTGGCACGGATGAAAACGGGTTGTACTATCCCAGAGACTTAGCTGTGGACAAAGACGGATTTCTTTGGGTAGCGGATTCGGGCAACCACCGAGTGGTTTGCTTGGATGTAAAGTAGCTCGCAAGAGGAGGCAAAAACCTCCTCTTAATTTTTAATACAAAGGGACTTGCGAGAATGAATTTTCAACGTAAGAAAACTTCATACTGTGCAAAATTTAAACGTTAAAGAAGGATTTATTAAAATTGTACAGAATAATTTATATTTAATATTCTTTTTTTTGTCGGAGGGGCATATGCATAAGATTAAAGTAGGAATTATTGGTGCAGGCAAAGGCGGTAGCGCGCTCCTTGAAACTCTGAGGGATTTTGACAACATTCATGTGGTGGGAGTAGCGGACATAGACATGAACGCTGCAGGCATAAAAACAGCTGAGAAACGGGGGATACGGTGCTTTTCAAGCGCTGAAGACCTGTTGAGAGAATGTCCGCTGGATGTGGTTTTCGAAGTTACCGGAGACAGCAATCTGGTAAAGAAGTTGCGGGATATGGTTCCGGAAAGCACCACACTGGTGGAATCCCGGGCTGTCAACGTAATGCTCACAATAATTAGAGAGAGGAAGGAACTGCTGGAGATAAAGGAAATAAAAGAGCAGCTTTCCGTAATACTCAATTCTGCCCAGGAAGGCATTCAGATGGTGGACCGCAATGGCATCATAAAATATGTGAATCAGGGATATACAAGGATTACCGGCATACCTGCCGATCAGCGCATAGGCACCAGTGTTTTTGATGTGTCCCCCGATGGAGCTCTGGTGGAGGTGCTGAGGACCGGCAAGCCCTGCATCGGAAAGAGAAACAGGGCTGTGGGCTCCAATGCAGAAGTAATTTCAAATGCTTCACCCATAATTGTAAACGGAGAGATGGTGGGGGCCATGGTGGTATTTCAGGACATCACCGAAATAATCCGGCTCACCGAGGAACTAAAGCGTTCCAACTCCGTTATCAACGGCCTCAAGGCGGAAATAAAAAAATTGAGTGAGGGCCAGGGGAAATTTGAAGATATTGTGTGTCAGAGTCAGAAGATGAAGAATATTATAAATCTGGCACAAAAAGCTGCCCGAGAGGATACCACCATACTGATTACCGGAGAAAGCGGTACTGGCAAAGAAATTTTTGCCAATGCCATACACGCCGCCAGCCCCAGGAACGGTAAACCCTTCATAAAGGTAAATTGTGCCGCTATACCCGAAAACCTTCTCGAAAGCGAACTATTCGGCCATGAGGCCGGAGCTTTCACCGGAGCAGGAAAACTCAAGCTGGGGAAATTCGAACTTGCTTCCGGTGGCAGCATATTTTTAGATGAAATCGGAGATATGAGCCCGGTGCTCCAGGCAAAGCTCCTTAGGGTCCTGCAAGGCCAGGAAATCGAACGCATCGGCGGCACACACCCAATTAAAATCGATGTAAGGATTATCTCAGCCACAAATCGGGATTTGGTAGACCTCATCCGCCGCGGCCGCTTTCGGGAAGACCTGTACTTTCGGCTGAATGTAATCAATATTCATATACCCCCTCTCCGAGAAAGAAAGGAGGATATTCTGCCCCTTACAGAGGTATATATTAATTATTTCAACCGCAAGTTTTACAAAAATATTAAGGGCATAACCAATAAAGCAAAAGAACTGCTGATGTCTTACCACTGGCCCGGCAATGTGAGAGAGCTAATGAATATTCTCGAGAGGACCATACTGATGGCGGAAGGAGAGTGGATTACAGAGGAGCTTTTAATGCCATATTTTGAGCAGTTCAAGGGCAGGGAAAAGTCCCGGACAGGCATTATGCCTCTGGAGGAGATGGAAAAGCGTATGATAAAAAAGGCGCTGGAGGAATACGGTACCAGCGTTGAAGGGAAGCGGAAAGCTGCAAAGGCGTTAAAAATATCTCTGGCGACTCTTTACAACAAACTGAAAAAGTACAAAATACAGATGTAATCATCAAAAAAGCTATATAATTTTTAGAAATTATAATTTTAATTTTTTGAAACCCCTCGGCCTTTATTTTGCTAAATATTCCACTGCAACTGCTTGGTATTGATTATAAAACATAGAAATAATGACTTTTTTTGTTCCCCTTAAGGCTTTAAAATTCCGCACATTTTTTGGCATTGTATTTGCAATAAACATTTACAAAAAAATGATATAAGTGGATTTTTGTAATTAATTTATGTATTAATGGCAGCTTTTAAGTCAGAGAGAGGAGCTTTTCAATGAAATCTACTGATGTAGTGGTGATTGGGGGAGGGGTTATAGGCTGTTCCGCAGCTTACCATCTCGCAAAAAGGGGAGTCGATGTAATCCTTGTGGAAAAGGATGACATAGCTTCGGGAACCTCCGGAGCATGTGACAAAGCGGTTTTGCTGCAATCAAAAAACCCGGGCCTGCATCTTAAGATGGCCCTTGAGAGCATAAAGCTATTTCCGGAAATTCAAAAGGATCTGGATACTGATATAGAATTTAAAAACAACGGCGGCATGATTGTCATTAAAACCGAAGAACAATGGCAAGTCATGAAAGGATTTGTGCAAAGGCAGAAAAAAGCAGGACTTAAAGTAGAACTTCTGGGTCGGGACCATGCCCTTCAAAGACAGCCGGCCTTTTCCAGGGATATCCTGGGTGCCACATATAGCCCTATGGATGGAGAAGTAAACCCTATTAACCTGACGCTGGGATTTTTCCGCGGCGCCAAAAAATATGGTGCAAAATCCATGCTTTCTACGGAAGTTAAGGGCATAAGAGTGGAGAAAGGCAGAGTAAGCTCGGTTTTGACCACCGGCGGAGAGATATTGACAAGATTTGTGGTGAATGCCTGCGGTGTATACGCTCCTGTGGTGGGAAGAATGGTGGGCATAGATATTCCCATTATTCCGCGAAGAGGGCAGATAATAGTTAGCGAGCCTGTGCCCCCCATCATCCACGGGGATGTGAACTGTGCAAGATATATAACGGCTAAATTTAAGCCGGAACTTCTGGGAGACGACGAGTATGCCAGGTTGGGCATAGGGCTTTCCCTTGGTCAGACCGAAAACGGCAACCTGCTCATAGGAGGCACCAGAGAATTTGTTGGCTATGATAAGAGGACTACTCACAGGGCGCTCAGGGCAATATTGAAACATGCGGCAAGCCTGGTGCCTGTTCTGAAAGACGTCAGCATAATACGCAGCTTTGCTGGGCTCAGGCCCTATACCCCCGATGGCCTGCCCATACTGGGAGAGGTTGAAAACCTGAGAGGCTTTATAATGTCCGCGGGCCATGAAGGAGACGGTATAGCTCTATCGGCTATTACCGGCAAAATAATATCCGAAATAATAGTAGATGGCCGTACATCGCTGAATATTGACATGGAGAAACTGTCCCTTTCAAGATTTAAAAAGGAGGATGTATATGGATTTCGGGAAAGTCATAACTGCTATGGTAACGCCGTTTGACGACAATCTGGAAGTGGATTTTAAAGCTTTTGAAAATCTAATAGAGCACCTCATAAAAACTGGCACCGACACACTGCTGGTCACCGGCACCACTGGAGAATCGCCCACCCTTTCCGATGAAGAGAAACTGGAGCTCTTCAAGGCAGCAAAGAGCATAGCAGGAAAAAGGGCAAAGGTTATAGCGGGCACGGGCTCCAATTCTACGCGGCACAGCATAGAGCTTTCCGAGAAAGCTCAAGAAATTGGAGTAGATGGACTGCTGCTGGTGGCGCCCTATTACAATAAGCCAACCCAAGAAGGGCTTTATCAGCATTTTAAAATGATAGCCGAGTCGGTGGATATTCCGGTGATTTTATACAACGTGCCCGGCAGGACCGCTGTGACCATAGAACCGGAGACTCTGGCCAGGCTTTCGGAGGTCAAAAACATAACGGCAGTGAAAGATGCAGGGGGAAATCTTGACAAAACCAGCAAGACCAGAATCTTGGCTCCGAACCTAACCGTATACAGCGGTGACGACAGCCTGACGCTCCCCATGCTCACCCTGGGAGCCAGAGGTGTCATTAGTGTGGCCTCTCACATAGCGGGTCAGGAAATAAAAGAAATGATAGAGGCCTTCGAGCAAGGGAATCATAAGAAAGCTGAAGAAATTCATTTGAAGCTGTTTGATCTTTTCAAGGCGCTGTTTGTCATTACAAACCCCATCCCCGTCAAAGAAGCCCTCAACATGGTGGGAATAAAAGTGGGCGGTTTGCGTCCGCCTCTCAGCCCGGCAGATGATAAGACAAAAAAAGTGCTGGAAAAAGTATTGGGCGAATTAAAGCTTTGTTGAAAACATTTCGGTATAACCGTTAATATCTCAGGCATTAAGCCATAATTTATAAATCCATGCTGAAAGCAATTCCAAAACCGGGAAGGCAGAGTGCTCTTTCTATTGACGCGGCTCTTTTGAACTTTTATATAAAGAGCAAGGCGCGGCAAGGCTTGCGGACGCTCTGCCCCTTCCGGGATAATAACACTAATTAATAAAATTAAATAAAGCAAAAGGAGGGATGTATTAAGGATATAATAGAATATATTTTCGTATTTTAATTTTCTTGAAAATTACAAAAAGGAGGAATTTTCATGAGTCTCACCGCCATTGTCTGGATCATCACTGTTGTCTTTTGCGGTATATTCCTGTGGATTTCTTTCAGGGTCCAGGACTCCGCCAGCCAGAGTTTTTCCAATTACGCCATAGCGGGCGGAACGCTGCCATTATACCTCATCCTTTTCACGGACATAGCCACCATCATGGGAGCCGGAAACTTCATAGGCCACGCCGCTCAGGGATATAAGATAGGGCTTGTGGACATACCCTTCGTGTTCGGCGAGCAGGGGTCCAAGATAATCTTTGCCCTGGTTTTTGCGGGCCTTGCCGGCAGGTTCACCTATAATACCCTTTCGGAGATGATGGATGACCTTCTGGTCCGGGATAAAGCCACGAGAGCCATAGTCGGGGTGCTTACCGCGTGCATAATGATTGCCTGGGTAGGAGGGCAGGGCAAGGGGCTGGGAGATATTTTCGCCACTTTCACCGGTGCCAACCCCATCCCCATCATCATGCTTTTTAATGCAGTGTTTATAATTTACACCTTTCTGGGCGGCATTTACTCCGTGGTCTGGACGGACCTGCTGCAGGGCATCATCGTCGTTGTATTCGCCTTTATATTTTACGGATATGCCTTTGCTCCGGTAAACTTTTCCCTGGGAGTTCTCCAGCAGAAGCTCGCCGAGGTGGGGGCTGCAGACCTTGGAACCTTAAGCAACGTGCCCTTTACCGTCATTCTTAAAAACTTTGTCACGGGCTGTTTCGGCATCCTGGCGGCCCAGATATACTGGCAAAGGTGTTTTGCCGCAAAGGATTCCGGCACAGCAAGAAACGGCATGCTGGTAAGCGGCATTGCTGCTGTCGTATTCGTGAGCATGACTGCCATGGTGGGCCTTGTGACCAAAGCGCTGAATCCAAACCTGGAAAATCCCAACCAGGCCATGCCGTGGCTCATGATGCACTATGTTCCCACATGGGTGCTGGCAGTGGTGTTCACGCTTATACTGGCCGCAGCTATGTCCAGCGCCGACTCCAATTTGAACTCCGCGGCAGTGATACTGGTAAACGACCTTATAAAACCGTTTGCTCCGAATAAAACCGATAAAGAACTGGTAAATTACGCCAAAATATTGACCATTGTGGTTGGCATATTCTCCACGCTGGCAGCCATTTATGCTTCCAGCATCATAAGTCTTTTCTCCAAGGCGTACACCATGGCCGGTGGAGGCATAGTGCCGGTGCTGCTGGTAGGACTCCTTTGGAAGAAGACCGGTGAACCCTTCACCATGGGCGTAAAGAACAGCCGCATTACTCCATGGGGTGCCCGCCTGGGCATTATAGCGGGTTCCATTATATCTCTGTCAAAATATGGCATACTCTGGGGCGTGGTTATTTCAGCTGTAGTGACCATCGTGGTTTCGTTGATAACTCCCGATGTGTCGGAGCCGGTATCCCCCAATACTAAATTGGCTTAGTACTTAAAATAAGAGTGTCACGATGGGGCATGTAGTTTTACGTCAAAAAAAATTTATGTGCGAAAAGCAAGCCGGAGGAGAAATTTCCTCCGGCTCATTAATTTGCCTGTAATTTTGTATAAACTATGTTAATATTTGTTAAAGTATATAGTACGAAAAGTGTAACCGTAATACTCCCCGGGAGGAGAAAGAATGCAAGAACTGGCTCTCGCGGCGGATATTCTGGAAATTGTGTGTAAATCGGCAAAATACTGCCCCCGGTGTTCTCATCTGGGAGGAGAAATAATTCAGGGAAAGGTTGAGAAAGCGTATTGACATATTCACTTACACAATGTAGAATATTACTAACCTACATTATGTAGATAATAGAGGGGATTTGTATGAAAAAACTGCAACGCATATCCGACGCGGAAAAACAGATTATGGAGTATATTTGGGCAGCCGGACGCCCGGTGACGACTTCGGAAATAATTCGGCATTTGCCGGAGGGAAAAGCATGGAAACAAAATACGGTGGTCACATTTTTGGCCCGCTTGATGAAAAAAGGGATACTTAAGGCAACCAGAATAGGAAAAGCCAATTATTACGAGCCTTGCATAACGGAACAGGAATACCGGAATTTTGAAACAAAGCAATTCATAAAGGATGTCCATAAAGGCTCCGTATTGGGCTTTATAACTGCATTGTGCGACAATGGCGACCTGACAAAAGAAGATATTGAAAACCTTATGAAACGGTTGAAAGAGTAGGTGGGCACATGTTGATAAACATTTATTATCAGCTCTTTGTCATGTCGTTTGTGGCCGGAGGTCTATACCTTATTCTGAAACTTTTGAGCGCGGTAACCCTTAAATATTTCACTGCGGCCTGGCATTATTACACCAATATGGCAATATGTATGTTTTTCCTGCTGCCGTATCACAAGTGGATGTCATGGCTTGATCTGAGCTTTATAAAGATGCCCGATAAAGGCTTCGGACTACCCTCTATCGCGGGATTAAACCCACTCACCGCTCTTACCCTCGCTGCCGGCGGCTTTTCAATACCACAGCAAGAAAGTCACGCAGGAGCCTCCGTTTACTTTGAACTATTGCCCTATCTCCTGATGGCCGGAACTCTGATATTCATATCCGTAATTCTCATCCAAAACTATAATCTGAACTGCCGCATTTTCAGAATGTGCCGGCTGACTGATGAAATGCAGATTTTGGAGGTGCTTTCCAAGTGTAAACAACAAATGGGCATAATAAAACAAATTCCTGTATACATTTCGCCCTGCATAATGACACCCTTTGTGTACGGCATCTTCAAGCCCCGCATCGTCTTGCCGGATATTAAACTTTCTGCGGACGAATTGCAATGCGTTTTTCTTCATGAACTGACCCACTGGAAACGCCGTGATGCATTGTTGAAATATCTG
>JARRBK010000049.1 GCA_029982615.1 Tepidanaerobacteraceae bacterium
AAGAAAATCAAAAGGCTGATAATTTTACAGTGGAAGAATTTTAAGGTGCTTAAGCATCAAATCCAACCCACCTGCTTTCAGCAGGTGGTGGGTTGAGTTTGAAAAAGGTATTCAGAGACTGAAAAGACTGTGATATAATTAAAAAAAACGAAACGGCAGCGGAAGTGCCAAACCGGGGGAAAGAAAATGGAATTAAAATATAAAATCTGGCTGGAGGCAGACGGAAAACAGGTATTTGGAGATGGAGTATACCGTTTGCTGGTGCTTGTAGAAAAACATGGTTCTTTAAACCAAGCGGCTCAGGCGGAAAAAATGTCTTACCGCCAGGCTTGGGGAAAGATAAAGCGGATCGAAGACCGGCTTAAGATAAAGCTGCTGGAAAGGCGAAAAGGGGGAGAATCCGGCGGAGGAGCTATCCTTACCCCTCAGGGCAGGATGTTTGTGGAAGTATACGGACAGATGTTGGAAGATATGAACAAGCTATTGGGGTTGGTATCAAAAAAGCTTGAAAATTTATGCATAGGTGATTTAAATGCGTGAGATATATCTTGATAACAGTGCTACCACCAGGGTGTCGGATAGGGTAGCACAGATCGTATACCATGTGATGACTCAACAATATGGAAATCCATCTTCCCTTCACCGCAAAGGAATTGAGGCGGAAAAAATTATGCGAAAGGCCAGGGAAACCATAGCACATGCTCTTGGAGTAAAACCTTCAGAGGTTTATTTTACATCCGGAGGTACCGAATCCAATAACCTTGCCATTAAGGGAACTGCGTACAGCATGAGGCGGATGGGCAATCACCTCATCACCACTTCCGTAGAACACCCCTCGGTGCTGGATACCTTCAAGCAGCTGGAAAAAGAGGGGTTTTGCGTTACATATCTCGGCGTGAATAAAGAAGGATTCATTGAATTAGATGAATTGCAGAAGGCATTGAGAAAAGATACAATCCTGGTGAGCATCATGTATGTGAACAATGAGGTGGGCTCCATTCAGCCGGTGGAAGAAGCAGCAGATCATATTCACCGAAATAAAAACACTATATTTCACGTGGATGCAGTGCAGGCTTTGGGCAAAATACCGCTGGTACCGGCGCTTAAAGGAATTGATATGCTGTCCATAAGCGGCCATAAAATATACGGACCGAAAGGGATAGGAGCTCTATTCGTTAGAGAAAATGTTAAGCTATATCCTATTTTCAACGGCGGCGGGCAGGAAAGGGGCATAAGATCCGGCACTGAAAATGTACCAGGCATAGCGGGATTTGGTGCTGCTGTAGAAGATGCCATGAACAGCCTTTTTGAATGGCGAAGGACCATGGAGGAATTAAAAAATAGGCTCTGCCGCAGAATTCTGGAGGAGATACCGGATACGGTGCTGAACGGACCGCGCGGAGATTATTCACGTGCGTTAGAAAAAAATTCTCTCAGCTCTGATGCAGAAGGCTTCAGTGCATCTATTAATGTACATGATGCGGCTCCGCATATCCTGAATATTTCTTTTCTGGGAGTCAGAGGCGAAATCCTTCTGCATTCGCTGGAGTCTCACGGCATATATGTTTCCACTGGTTCAGCCTGCTCTTCCAACAAATCGGGTAAGAGCCACGTGCTGTCCGCCATGGGCAAAACCGCCGAAGAAATCGATGGAGCTATACGCTTCAGCCTTTCGCCTTTTTTAACCCTGGAGGATATAGATTACACGGTAGAAATTCTAAAAAAAGAAGTGGCGGAAATAAGAAAATTTGTGCGAAGGTAAACATGGAGGTAAAAAATGGCAAATCTATATATGATAAGTTTTGGAGAAATTGCGCTCAAGGGCGAAAACAGGCCGTTTTTTGAAAGAATTTTGATTCAGAGAATAAAAAATGCTCTCAGCGGTTTTGAAAATGTTTGCGTCCGCAAAAGTCATGGAAGAATTTACTGTTATGTGGACGGCCCTAAAGAAGAAGTTATAGGCCGTTTAAGAAAGGTTTTCGGCATTGTGGCTATAAGCCCCGCCCATTCTTGCGCTTTGGATATGGATTCCATAAAAACAGCAGCACTTTCGGCTATAAAGGAGATGGACTATAATGGAAAGACATTTAAGGTAGAAACGCGGCGACCCAATAAATCCTTTCCGATGAAGTCTCCTGAGGTGAGCCGTGAGGTTGGGGCACATATTTTGAGGAATTTAAAGGGAATAACGGTGGACGTCCACCATCCGGATATTGAGGTGGATGTGGAGATAAGAGAAAAAGGATTCGTATATTGCGAAAGAATCTCCGGCCCTGGAGGATTGCCTCTGGGTTGCAATGGGAAGGCAGTGCTGCTTTTGTCCGGCGGGATAGACAGCCCTGTGGCTGGCTATATGATAATGAAGCGCGGCGTGGAAATAGAGCCGGTTTATTTTCACAGCTTTCCATTCACCAGCGACAGAGCCAAGGAAAAAGTAATAGATTTATGCAGGGTGCTGGCCGGTTACTCAGGCAGGATGAGACTTCATGTAGTGAATTTCACAGATGTTTTAAAAGAATTAGCAACAAAAGGAACCGATGAGCTTCTGACCATTCTCATGCGTAGGATGATGGTGAGGATTTCCCAGGAAATAGCGGGCAAAGTGGGAGCAAAAGCCATGGTTACCGGTGAAAGCATCGGTCAAGTGGCCAGCCAGACCATGGAAGCGCTGACTGCCACCAATGAAGTAGCAAAAATACCGGTTTTTCGACCTCTCATAGGGTTTGATAAGGTGGAAATAATGGACCTTGCTAAGAAAATAGGGACGTATGATATTTCCATAGAGCCTTATGCGGACTGCTGTACTGTATTTGTCCCAGAGCATCCCAGAACCCGACCGGAACTGGAAGAGGTACGCGCAGCGGAGGAAAAATTTGATATAGAGGGATTGGTTAGGAAGGGCCTCGAGGATATAGAAGTAGTCGAAGTTGTATGATTTTGAGTATAAGTATTCACAAGAAGCGTAACCAAATATAATTTATAGAGGTTTCCAACATATATAATAATATTTCTAAAAACAAGAATATCATTTTTAGCGGCTGTACCAGCCGCTTTTTTCTCTCGTGAATGTTTTTCCCGTTGACGCTGCCCCATTGACATATTATAATGATTCTAAATATTAAAATCATCACAATTTGTAGAAGCATAAGAAAGGTGAATAATTATGGGCACAATTCTTGCATAAAATATTACAAAACTTGAGTGTATATAATTTCTGGAGGGATAAAATTGCGTGTGATTCATCATCCAATCCTGGGAGATGATACCAGGGTGTGTAATGCTACCATCACAGTAGATGGCAGACAAATTCCAGCGGTGGAAGGAGAACCCATTGCGGCGGCTCTTCTGGCAGCTGGCATTAAAAAATTCAGAGAAACCCCAAAACATCATAAACCGCGGGGCATTTTCTGCGCTATCGGAAGGTGCACAGACTGCATAATGACGGTGGATGGTATACCAAACGTGCGGACATGCATAACCCCCGTGCGGGATGGCATGGTCATAAAAACCCAGAAAGGCCTGGGAGAATGGAGTGAAGCCAAATGAAGACTACTGAAATAGCTGTTATCGGAGCAGGGCCGGCGGGGCTTTCATGTGCAGTGGAAGCTGCTCGGGCTGGTGCAAAGGTGACTGTGCTCGATGAGAATTTAAAGCCCGGGGGACAGCTTTTTAAACAGATACACAAATTCTTTGGCTCCAGAGAGCACAAAGCAGGTACCAGGGGATTCCGGATAGGGGAGCAATTGCTTTCCGAAACCGAAAAACTGGGCGTAGAAGTGCTTTTGAGTTCTACTGTTTACGGATTGTATGAGGATAGGCTAATTGCTTATATAAAGGACGGAAAAGATAACACTTTGAGGGCTGAAAAAATAGTGATAGCCACAGGGGCTTCGGAAAATGCCCTTGCTTTTCCCGGATGCACCCTGCCCGGTGTGATGGGGGCTGGCGCCGCCCAGACCATGATTAATGTAAACAGGGTGCTGCCGGGAAAGAAGGTTATAATGGTGGGTTCAGGAAATGTGGGACTCATTGTTTCATACCAGCTAATGCAAGCTGGAGCCGACGTGGTGGCACTTATAGAAGCTGCGCCAAAAATAGGTGGATATGGCGTTCATGCAGCCAAGATACGCAGGGCAGGGGTTCCCATCTTTGTATCAACCACCATTAAGGAAGTGCTGGGCGAAGAAATGGTGGAGGGTGTCGTTACCGTTGAACTGAATGAAAAATGGCAGCCTATTGAAGGCACTGAAAGAGAGTTTGAAGCCGACACTGTGTGCTTGGCGGTAGGACTGTCGCCACTTACAGAGCTTGCCTGGATGGCCGGGTGCGAGTTCACTTTTATTCCAGCTTTGGGCGGCCATGTGCCGATCCATGATAAAAACATGGAAACTACACTGCCGGGGATATATGTGGCAGGGGACATCACCGGAGTGGAGGAAGCCTCATCGGCCATGGAGGAAGGGCGCCTGGCAGGTGTGGCTGCAGCTGAGAGCCTCGGGTATATAGACGCTCAAAAAGCGGAAGAACTGAAACAGCAAATTTGGGCGAGGCTAGATGCTCTGAGGACAGGCCCCTTTGGAGAAGGGAGATTTTCAGCAAAACTCAAACAGTTGAATTCAAGGAGGTTGCTGGCATGACACAGAAAATCGGCATAATATATCAGGGCTTTCCTTCAGAGCAGGAGCTTGCGAAGGCACCGGGTGTTCCCTCTGATGAGCGCATCAAAAGGGGGCCCGTGGCTTTTATAGAATGCGTGCAGGAAATTCCGTGCAACCCCTGCGAAGAGGCATGCCCTTACGGGGTCATAACTGTGGGCAAGCCCATAACCAACCTGCCAAAGCTGGATGAAGAAAAATGTGTGGGCTGTGGCACGTGTATAGCCGCATGTCCCGGCCTTGCCATATTCATGTTAAACGGCTCAAAGCAAAAAGCTGAAATAAGTTTTCCGTATGAGTATTATCCCCTTCCGGAAAAGGGCGATGTGGTGGATTGTGTCGACCGGGAAGGGAAAACTGTGACAGAAGGCAAAGTACTCAGGGTGGTAAAATCCCCCAAATACGACGCCACAGCAGTGGTTACAGTAGAAGTTCCTATGGAGTATATTAAAATTGTCCGCAGCATAAAGCGGCTGAGGAGGTCCTAAGAATGAAAGAAGAATATATTTGTCGGTGTGAGGAAGTAACACGGGAAGAAATCGAAAGAGCCATAGCTGACGGGGCAACTACCCTTTCTGGAATTAAAAAAAGGACCAGAGCGGGTATGGGCCTCTGCCAGGGGAGGACATGCCGTAGGCTTATAACCCAGATGCTGTCTAAAACAAAGAATCCGGCGGAGATAACGCCGCCCACGTCGAGGCCGCCGGTAAGGGCTGTCAAAATCGGCGAAATCGTGGAGGGAGAAGACGATTGAAAAAAACAGCTGAGATTGTGGTAATTGGCGGTGGCGTCATCGGCACCTCCATAGCTTATTTCCTTTCGAAAAGGTGGAAAAAGGTCGTCCTTGTTGAAAGGGACGACCTGGCATCAGGTTCTTCTGGAGCGTGTGACATAGACATAATCCTCCAATCCAAAAATCCGGGCATACACTTGAAGCTTGCCATGGCCAGTGCCGAGATATACAAAAATCTGCCGGAAGAACTGGATTTTGATATAGAGTATGAAAACACCGGTGGTATGATACTTATAGAAGATGAAGAACAATTAAACGTAATGAAGGAGTTTGTAAAAAAACAAAGGGCAGTAGGGCTTCAGGTTGATTTGCTGGATTTTAAGGAAGCCACAAAACTTCAAAAAGGTCTTGCTCCTCATCTGGTGGGTGCTACTTATAGCCCGCAGGACGGCCATGTAAATCCATTACGGCTATGCATTGGATTTGCCAGAGCCGCTGCAAAGCGGGGAGCCGAAATATGCCTGGGGACTGCCGTGACGAATATTAAAACCGAAAACGGCAGGGTGAAGTCTGTGGTGACAAACCGGGGAGAAATCGAGACGGAGATAGTTGTTAATGCGGCGGGCGTGTTTACGCCAATGATATGTGAAATGGTTGGTATGACGGCTCCAATAAAGCCCCACCGCGGGCAGATAATAGTCACCGAGCCGGTGCCAAAGTTCGTCATGGGGGCTGTGCTCTGTGCAAAATACATCGTAGCCAAGTATAACCCGAAGCTGCTGGAGGGCTCCGATGATCTCGAAACCCGTCTGGGGGTGGGGCTATCCCTCAGCCAGACCAGAAACGGCAACATACTTATCGGCGGCTGCAGGGAGTTTGTGGGATACAATCGAAGCACCACTCATGAAGCGTTTGTTACAATATTGAAACATGCCACAAGACTGGTACCTGCCTTAAAAGAAATCCATGCTATAAGGTCCTTTGCTGGACTCCGGCCGTATACGCCGGACGGTTTGCCCCTTCTGGGCCCTGTGGAGGGTATAGAGGGCTTCATCATGGCAGCGGGTCATGAAGGCGATGGCATCGCATTATCGCCCGTCACCGGCAGAATAATTTCTGATATAATTTTGGACGGCAAGACATTTATAGACATAGCACCTTTGAGTCCGGGAAGGTTTGGAAAATAAAGGCTGTATCATAAAGGAGGCATTCGGGTGATAGTAAAAGGCGGAAGAACCAATTATGGGGAAGCCATAGGCATCCTTATGCTGGATACTAAATTTCCTCGGATTCCCGGGGATATTGGCAATGCCCTTACTTTCGATTTTCCGGTAAAATACAAAAAAGTAAAAGGGGCCACTTCTCAGAGGGTGGTAAAGGAGGCAGACCCTTTGCTCATTGAACCTTTTATAGAGGCTGCAAGAGAGCTCGAAGAAGAAGGAGTATCGGCCATCACCACCAGCTGCGGTTTTCTTGCCGTGTTCCACGAATATCTTGCCAATGCTGTTAGCATTCCTGTGTTTACATCCAGCCTCCTTCAGGTGCCGTTTGTCTATAGAATGCTGAAAAAAGGGCAAAAAGTTGGAATCATGACTGCCAGCAAACCCCACCTTACGCAAAGACATTTCAGGGGCGTGGGGATAGAAGATATACCAATGGTGATATACGGAATGGAAGAGCAAGAGGAGTTTCCTGCAGTATTCCTGGACATGAAGCAAATCCTGGATGTGGAGAAAGCAGAAAAGGAAATGGTGCGGGTGGCGGAAAAGATGGTTAGTGAAAATCCCGATGTGGGAGCCATAGTTTTCGAATGCACCAACATGCCGCCGTTCCGCAGGGCAGTCCAGAAGGCGGTAAACCTCCCGGTTTTTGATATCGTGACACTTACAAATTATGTGTACAGTTCTATCCCGAAAATAAATAAATTGATTCGGGTTTAAAAAACTAAGTTTGTTGCGAGAAAATTAAGGTCACCGTTTAGCGAAGCCGCCGCCGCTTTTTTGCTTAGAATAACACTTACTTTCTGCGGGTATTGGTGAAGGCAGCGGGTACATACACATAATGGACCGTTGAACATTGCATATTAAAGAGGCACGTAAACCTCTTTTTTTATTTTAAAAATTTTTATCGGCAGGAATTTTTATATTTATGTAGAATAGTAATATATAGATAATTAATTAACTTAAAAAAGACTATTTGCACATAAGAACGATTACTGCATAAAACACCGATAAACGCTCTAAACGAAATAAATATTGAAGGATAAGGTGGACAACAATGCCGAGATACGCCGGAAATAGTAAGTACGTTAAAAATCTAAACCGTATGACAGTTATGAATATAATAAAAGATGCCGACTCCATATCCCGTCAGCAACTGGCAAAGATGACCGGCCTCACACCGCCGGCAATAAGCCAGATAATCAGAGAGCTCATTAATATGGGCTTTGTGAAGGAAGTTGGGTTGGAAAAATCCTGCGGCGGCAGAAGGCCTATACAGTTGCAATTCAACCCTGAAGCGGGTTTTGTTGTGGGCTTGGAAGTCACCAGGAATGAAATCACTATTGGCATAACTGATTTAAAAAACCATCCTGAAGATATCCAAAATTTTGAAATGGAAATGACAGATCCTGAAAAGGGAATTAGCCAAGTATCAGAAACCATAAGACGGATTATAAATAATTCAAAATATCGAGACAAGAAATTCCTAGGGATGGGTATAGCTTTCCCCGGACTGTTGAACTTAGAAGCTGGCATGGTTAAGCGCTCCATAAACCTCGGCCCCTTATGGGACGGCTTTCCTATAAAAAATGCCTTTGAAAAAGAAATCGGCCTTCCTATCTATATAGAAAACAATTCCAATGCCTCGGCACTGGCGGAAAGATGGTATGGAGGAGGGACCGAATTTACGGATTTAGTTTATATTAATCTTGGGGAAGGCATCAGTGCTGGGATAATTATGGATGACCGAATCCTGCAGGGATTTCAAGGACATGCAGGAGAAATCGGCCACATTGTAATGGTTGAAGACGGCCCCCTTTGCAATTGCGGCAACCGCGGCTGCCTGGAAAGCATATGCGGGATACCGGCAATTGTCAGGAAAGCTACATCTGAAATGCCGTTTATAAAGGATGATGACCCGCTCAAAGAGATATGGAGAATAAATGGAAAGATATCTATAAATGACATATTAAACTCAGCTTTCATTGAAGGGAGTTATTCCAACGAATTGCTTAAACAGATGGGAAAGTATGTGGGCCTGGTAGTAGCAGATGTGATAAATCTTTATAACCCCCGGGCGGTTTTTATAGGCGGAAAGATGGCAAAAGCGGCAGAAGCATTCATGGATATTTTAAAGCAAACGGTGAATTCGCATGCTTTTCCTGAAATCGCTAGATCCACAGAAATAAAACTTTCAGCATTAGGTGGAAACTCAGGGGTAATAGGAGCCTGCGCCCTAGCGCTGCGAGAATTGTTAAAACCAAATTCTAATATTTTAGAAAACATGCAAGCCTTTGCAGATTAATCAGAAAACGAGTTGCATTATATAAAAATAAAAATTAAGAAAAATTTTCTGGAGGGATGCAAGATGCCAAAATTAAACAAAGAATTATTAAAAAGCGGATTCAAGTTTCCGGAGGATTTACAGGTACAGGAGTTTCCCGAAAACCTGCCGGAGAGAGTTATCCAGTTTGGAGAAGGCAACTTTTTGAGGGCATTTGTGGACTGGATGTTCCATCAGATGAACAAAAATAAATTGTTCAATGGGCGCGTTGTGGTTGTTCAGCCCATAGCCGAAGGCCTGGTTCCCAAGATAAATGAGCAGGATGGCCTATATACCTTGATATTGAGGGGTTTAAAGGATGGCAAGCCCACAGAGATTAAGGAGATAATCAGCTCCGTAAGCAGAGGAATCAATCCGTATAAGGACTGGGATGCATACCTTAAATGTGCCGAAGACCCCAATATTGAATTCGTGATTTCCAATACCACCGAGGCCGGTATAGCTTATGACAAAAACGACAGCCTGGAGAACAAGCCGCCGGTCTCCTATCCGGGCAAGCTCACGGCATACCTTTATCACAGGTTCCAGCATTTCAACGGAGATGCTGCCAGGGGCATGGTAATCATTCCCTGTGAGCTTATAGATAGGAACGGCGATAATCTGAAGAGGATTGTACTCCAGCTTTCTGACGACTGGAACCTTCCGGAAGAATTCAAGAAATGGGTACGAGAACACAACATCTTTTTAAATACTCTTGTGGATAGAGTTGTGACTGGATATCCCAGGGATGAAATAAAAGACATCCTGGCAAGACTGGGATATGAGGATGAGCTGGTGGACACGGGAGAATTGTTCCACCTGTGGGTAATTGAAGGTCCCAGAGAGCTTTCCGAAAGATTGCCCTTTACAAAGGTGGGACTCAATGTTATATGGACTGATGACATGACGCCTTACAGGACTAGAAAAGTGCGCATTTTAAACGGCGCCCATACCTCTTCGGTGCCGGCCGCATTCCTGTATGGTCTTGAGACCGTAGGCGAAATGATGGACCATGAAGTCATGGGCAAATACACAAGACAAATCATATATGATGAAATAATTCCATCTATAGACCTTGATAAGGGAATGCTCACAGAATTTGCCGATTCGGTGGTGGAGCGCTTCCAGAATCCGTATATAAAGCATTACCTTATAAGCATTCTCCTGAATTCATCTTCTAAGTTCAAGACAAGGGTTTTGCCTTCTATATTGGAATACAAAAAATTGAAAGGCGTACTTCCAGAAAAGCTCACCTTCTCCCTGGCGGCCCTCATCGCCGTTTATAAAGGCGGCCGTGTGGAAGGCAATGCCATGAAAGCCAGGAGGGAAAAGGGCGAATTCACCATGAAGGATGACCTTACAGTCCTGAAATTCTTCGAAGAAACGTGGAGGAGCTTTGATGGAAGTAGGGAGTCTGCGGTAAAAGTTGCGGAAAAGGTTTTAGCGAATACCTCCATGTGGGGCGAAGACTTGAACAATGTGGAAGGCCTTGCGGAGAAAGTTGGCGATTATCTGTACCAGATTGCAAAGGATGGCGTACAAGCTACGGTAAAAAAACTTATTTAAGATTTTATGTAAAAAGTTACATTTTTATGACAGATTAATATCTAGATATTTGATCCTTTCGGAAGTCAGAAAACGGGCATCGAATTAATTAATATTTGCCGAAAAGGCAAATTCTACTATTGGAAAATTAATTTTGTAACAATAAACTAATATCAGAGGTGAGAAGTATTACATCCAACTTCTCGCTTCTCACCTCACACAGGGAGGGTTTTAATGTCAATATTAAAAATTCATGAAAGGGATAATGTGGCAGTTGCCATTGATGATATAAAAAAAGGGGAAGTTCTAAGATTAGAAGCTTCCAGCATCACGGCCGTAGAGGATATAGATAAAGGTCATAAGATAGCCATAAAAGATATTAAAAAGGGTGAAAATATCATAAAGTATGGTTTTCCCATAGGCCATGCCATATCTGATATAAAGGCAGGCCAATGGGTTCATTCGCATAACCTCAAGACAAACCTTGGTGAAATATTAACTTATGAATACAAACCAGCTTTAAAGCAGCAGGAACTGGTAAAATGTCAAAAGACCTTCCAAGGTTATCGAAGACAGGATGGAAGAGTTGGAGTAAGAAACGAAATCTGGATAATCCCCACAGTAAGCTGTGTAAATAGAAATGCCCAGATTATCGCCCGACGGGCTATGGAGGAATTAGGCGGGGTTAAAAATATCGACGGAATATATGAGTTTACACATCCATACGGTTGCTCACAGCTGGGGCAGGACCAATTAAATACCCAGAAGATACTGGCGGATTTGGTGAACCACCCCAACGCCGGCGGAGTGCTGGTGCTGGGCCTTGGATGCGAGAACAATAACATTGCGGAGTTCAAAAAAGTACTGGGGGAATATGATCCCCAGCGAGTGAAATTTTTAGTCGCTCAGGAAGTGGAAGACGAAATACAGGAAGGTGTAAGACTTGTAGGCGAGCTTGTAAAATATGCTTCTCAATTTAATAGAGAAGAAATTTCTGTATCGGAACTTACCGTAGGCCTAAAATGCGGAGGGTCCGACGGCTTTTCAGGCATTACCGCCAACCCTCTGGTGGGGAGCTTTTCCGATAAACTCATATCTTGCGGTGGGAGCACGGTGCTTACGGAAGTGCCGGAGATGTTCGGAGCCGAGACCATCCTCATGAATAGGGCAAAAAATCAGGAAGTCTTTGAAAAGACAGTAAAGCTCATCAATGACTTTAAAGAATATTTCATGGGATATAACCAGCCCATATATGAAAATCCTTCTCCGGGCAATAAAAAAG
>JARRBK010000009.1 GCA_029982615.1 Tepidanaerobacteraceae bacterium
GTTCTTGAGACATTAGATAACGCACCTCATTCCCCATAGTGACATTTTATCACGATAGTCTACAAGGTGACATTATCATAAAATAACCACATACATGGCAAAAAAACATTTGAAAAAAATGCGTATTTATAGTATAATTAGTTTCGTCGGGGCGTAGCGCAGCTTGGTAGCGCGTTCGGTTCGGGTCCGAAAGGTCGTGGGTTCAAATCCCGCCGCCCCGACCATTTTTTTCTAATTTCGCTAAAACAAAACCACCGTATATAGGTGGCTTTTTTTAATGAAAGTTTTTTAGATTTTTTAACCATAATAAATTACAGGTTGCAAAAAGTGAGCTGATTTGCTTGATTCAAATAGATGACGCCGGCAGCGGCAGCCTTATCGGCGGCACGTGCATAGGTATCCATTATGACAAAACAAAAATAGTCGACTTCGATTTTATTCCTGTGGAACTCTTTAATCAGGAAAATTTTAAAAATAAGACCTATCAGAAACACGTAATTAAAATAGTGTTAAACTTTTTTCTAAAATATTCCATTCCTGCAGACGAACCCATTGAGGTCTGCCAGGGTTACATCTTCGATGCCCTCAGAGACTATTTTACCCAGAATAAATTCATATGGAAGAATACAAAAATCCAGGGGCTCCTTCAGAATAAAGTCGAGAAAGCTTTCTCCGATTACACTATATCCCTCGGGCTTCCCAAAAACTACGTTTTGTTTACAAAATATCCCTTTCATTTTCATAAACTTCTTCGCTGGGTCTACGCTGATTATGATGTAAGAAAACATTTATGCAAGACCGGCTGGAAAAGCTGGATGAAATATGGCAATTTGCCAGTCGAAACCGATTACGGTTTTATGGACACACCTGGATATTATTGCCTAAAATGCGGCAAAAAAATCAATTTCAAAAGCCCTGTTAAAATCTTAAAATTCTTCAGCAACAGGCAAAACATATTATACCTGCATAAAGACTGTTTGTCTAAAACCTTCCCGACCTCATAATGGAAATAAGCAGCCAGAAACCCATGAAGCCTGCAATTAAAAACCCCAGTTCAGCTACAGGTATTTTTAAAAACAACCTGCGGCTCTGGTCTGCCATTAATGAAGAGCCCATTATAAGACTTGCAACAATGATGCTAAAAGCCAGCCGGTTGCTTATAATATCCAGGCGGCTAATTAAACGATCCAGTTTTTCATGTTTTAAAGTGAGTTGTATTTCCCCCCGCTCAATCATTTCCATTATCTTCATAGAATGCCTTGGCAATCCCCATCCGTAGGCCCTGATTCTATTGAGCGAATTATAAATATTTGTTTTCAATGCTTTTATTGAATAACTCTGCCTTAAAGCTTCTTTGACGTATGGTTCAGCTATTTCTATAATACTAAGGTTTGGCGCCAACGTCGCCAAAATCCCTTCTAGTGTTATAAGAGTCTTGGCCAGCAATGCCAGTTCTGAAGGCACCTTTATTTGGTATTTTCGCGCCATTTCCAGCATTTGAGTCAATACTTGTCCAATCTTAATTTCATTAAAGGAAACGTCACAATATTTCGACATAACGTATTCAACATCGCTTTTCAACTCTTCCAGGTTAACCGTTTTCCTGGAAATTCCCATATCCAGCAGCACTTCACAAACAGTATCCGCATCCCTTTCAGCTGTTGCTATAACCAAACGCATCCCCTGCTTTTTTAAAGTTTCCCTGAGGGCACCCACCATCCCAAAATCCAGCAACCCAATCTTGCCGCCGTTTAAAATAATTATGTTGCCAGGATGCGGATCAGCATGAAACAAGCCAAAGCTTAATATTTGTTTTATATAACAGGTCGCTAAATTTTTGGCAACCTTCTCAGAACTAATCTGTGCTCGTCCAAGAGCTTCGACATCTGTCACTTTTATTCCAGAAACATACTCCTGAGTCAGCACTCGAGAGGTAGTAAACTCCCAAAATATCTCAGGAATATAAACCTCTTTTGAATCCTCGAAGTATTTTTTGAAGCGTTCAGCATTTCTGCCTTCCCGCGAAAAGTCCATCTCCTTAATAAGAGAGTCTGAAAATTCTTCTGCCAGCTCCACAAGGCCGTACATCCTCGCCCATTCAAATCGGTGTTCCAGAAACGCTGCCAAGTCTAAAATAATCTCCAGATCTTCACTTACCGTTTCCTCTATATTCGGCCTTTTTACCTTTACTACTACGTCCTCTCCACTGATGAGCTTTGCTTTATACACTTGACTGATGGAGGCCGAAGCTATCGGTTCTTCGGAGAATGTTTCAAAAACCTCCTCCAATGGGCGAGATAATTCTTTCGAAATAATACTTCTGGCTTCATCTGTGCTGAATGGCTTTACTTCATCCTGTAATTTTTCCAATTCCACCAAGATATCGCCAGGTATAATATCCTTGCGTGTACTCAACATTTGCCCCAATTTTATAAACGTCGGCCCGAGCTCTTCCAGGACCATTCTTACTCTTACTGCAACGGGAGTTTTATTGTAATCAGACATAGTTCTTTTTTTCCTGAGAGGGAGATATTCGAAGAGCCCGATTCTGTCCATTATCAAACCAAATCCATGTTTTATAAAAACATTGGCAATCTCGCGAACCCGCCGGATATTCCTATAGCGCGTGTAAAATGACATATCTTTCACCTATCTTGAGAAAAGTGAACCTGCTGCTGTTTTTACAGTGCTTAAAGTCAACTTGAACAATCCGCGGTTTTTGGAAAAAATATCCTCCATGGAGTTTAACATATAGTCAATATCCTGCTCCGTGACAATAAGAGGCGGTTCCATCCTTATAACATTGGGATTGTTCAATGTGTAAGCTGTTATTATGCGGTGACCGTTTAATAGTTCGCCTGCCACCATTGCTCCTGCAAATTCTTGGTAAAATTTGCTTACCGCTCCTCCCGTTATCCTATTGAGCATACCTTTTTCCATTGTTTGAAACTCTATACCCACCATCAGCCCTCGGCCGCGCACTTCTTTAATAATGCTGTACCTATCCTTCAATACATTTAAGCCCTTAAGCATATAGTCTCCCATTTTTTGTGCGCGTTCAGGCAAATTTTTTTCAACAATAGCAGAAATGGCGGCTATGCCTGCAGCACATGCCATAGTATTGCCTCCAAAAGTTGATGTGTGCAAAAGACATTTTTCCATGCCGCCAAACGCTTTTTCCCACACTTCTGCCGTAGTAATAAAAGCTCCCAGGGGCATAACTCCTCCACCGATGGATTTGGCCACGCACATTATATCTGGAGTAATTTGTTCTTCTTCACATGCAAACATCCTTCCAGTGCGGCCAAAGCCGGTCTGGACTTCGTCCACTATCAGCAGAGCCTCGTACCGCCTGCACAATTCCCTGGCGCTTTTCAAATAACCCTTGGGCGGCACTATTATACCTCCTTCTCCCTGGATAGGTTCCACTATGAATGCCGCCACATCCCTCGTTTTTAATTTATCCTCCAGTTCATCCAAACGACCGTATTCCACAGTTTCAAACCCAGGAACAAGAGGCGAAAATGGTTCCTGATATTTTTTTCGGCCAGTAGCCGAAAGGGCTCCCATGGTCTTTCCATGAAAAGAGCCTTTACACGATATGATATTACGTTTACCAGTAGCAGCCCTGGCAGTTTTTAAAGCGCCCTCCACAGCCTCAGCACCGCTGTTGCAAAAAAAGCAGTGTTTAAGGCCGGCCGGAGCCACTTGCGAAAGGTTATGGCCCAAAACCGCAGCATATGTACTCAACGATGCTTGAAGCAAATTAGGCCTTGAACTAACTCTGGAAATCGCATCAAGTACTTCAGGAGGATTGTGGCCCAGGTTCAATGCGCCGTACGCACCTAAAAAATCTATATACTTTTTGCCGTCGCTATCCCATACATAACAGCCTTCAGCCTTTACAAAATTCTTATCAAAATTTAAAAGGCTTAGCATGGAAGCAAGCCCTGGATTGACGTATTCAGAATACAACTTTCTTACCTCATTGCGTGACAGTCTTTCCACGTCATCGATATGATAAAGCATATACAAAACACCCCTTATGTTATTCTATTATGAATTATATATCAGTCAACTGGATATGTCAAAACGGGGACTTTTTTGAAAGCATCCTTTTTCTTAAAAATGCGCTCGGTTTAGTTTTAAATATCATAAATATCATGATTCAACATAACTCAGCAGCCCGGATTAGCTTCTGCCATTTTTTGCGCTTTGTTAAAACAGTAATACTCATATATGAGTTTGTCCAATTTAAGGCTTAAAAGATATACTCTTTGACTGTTTATATTTTCTTCCACATCAAGGGTTTTATAAAGCTCTATTCTCAAATTGTAGATTTCACGGGACAAACTTCTTAACATTCAGGCCATCTCTCCTTTTAATAAATCAACGTAGGTGATTTTATCATAGCAAAAAATTAAATTCAAACTGCTCGATGGCCAGTTTATCCCATTACAGCCATAAAATACTATTTTACTGTTTTTTCCGTGATAATTTTCTTTTTTATAACCATTTATCGCCATATTTTAAAAAAAATGTCATTATCTGTATTCATTTGTCAGTTTACAGCTTCTTGATTTTATTTCGCACTTTGCCCATTCGAGGAGCAAAACCAAAAGAATTCAACGCTGAAATCACTATTAAAGCCAGGAACCCTCCCACTATTGCAGTAATCAACTGGGGAAACTGGAGTGCGGAAGAAACTGACGGATTCAAATGGAGAATAAATCTCGTGGCAACGTATAAAACCCCGAACTTTATGACAGCTGATGCCAGAACGGCTATATATGAATTTAAAGGTTTTAAAAAATAAAATACTATAACTAAAAGAGCATTGCCGATCATAATAAACGGCACGGCAGGAGCAAGTACAGGTTTTAAAATGCCTACAAGCAGCGCAATCCAAGGTGTTGCTGCGCCAATTACTACCCCGGAAGGCCATCCAATAGCGCATGCAGATATAAGAAGAACTGCGTTCACTAATGGCCCTGTAAAAAACTGGCCTAACTTCAGGCTCTGGAATACTACAGTCAATGCTAGCAGGATTGCTGTCCTGGTTATTGACTTTATTCTACTATTCAATCCTAACATCCCCCTATTTATCAATTATATTCAATTATAGCCTCTATTGTAACTAAAATCAACAAATCTTACTACTAAAAGAGTCTATTTTTAAGCCGTAAGGTAAATTAACCGGCCTCCGTATCATTCGCCTTTTTTATTATCGATTACCTCATATTCCACATCTATGACATCCCGTTCGTCCGTTTTCTTTTTAGCCCTGCTATATATATCCTGGGATTCCTCATATTTTTTCAATCTGCCCGCCATGAAAGAAAGCATCAGCAAAATGACAACAAGGTCATCCAAAATTCCTATGCCAAAAATGGGGTCTGGTATAAAATCCACCGGTGAAATAAAATAAAATAGCGAGATAATAACCCATATTTTTTCACTGATAGGCACCCCTGGATCCAACACAAATTTTAAAGCTGTCCATGCCTCTTTCAATAAACCCCAACGCTTTGAACCGCTCATGTCATCACCTCATTTGTGACATTTATCTTGTTTTCCACAGCACAAAAATTAATCAAAGTGAGTTAAGAAACCATCCCCCGACTCACATATTGCCCTTTGAAGCTACGATTTCAAGATAAATAGCGACTTCGATTCTCTTTTTTTGCAGTTGGCATGCGGTATCATCAGGAGTATTCATATCTTTATTTATTTGATAATTATTCGCATTACATCCCCCGCTGCAAAAAAATCGTGCCCAGCAAACAGAACATTTCGGCTTTGCGAATACGTGGGTATTTTTAAATCTTTCCACAATTCTCTCATTCAATTTTTTCTCAAAAACATTGCCCATAATGAAATCTTCTACTCCGACAAACTGATGGCACGGATATATATCTCCGCAGGGAGTAACCGCTAGATATTCCCGACCCGCACCGCATGCAGACAACCTTTTGTACGCACATGGCCCGTGATAAATGTTAATATTAAAATGATAAAACCTGAAGGGGTTTTTCCCTGAAATCCTCCTTTGCAAATACTCTTGTGCTATTTTCTCATATTGGTCATTTATAATAGGCACGTCGGATTCTCTTAGCAGAAAATCCCCTTCATTTCCTACTACCGGCTCTATTGAGATTTGTTTGTATCCCATGTCTGCCATATGGAAGACATCCTCAGAAAAATCCAAGTTTTTATTAGTAAATGTTCCCCTTACATAATAATCTTTATTATCTTTCTCCCGCAATTCCACCATTTTTTTAATATTTAATACTGCTGCATCATACGTCCCGGAACCGTCGGCTCTTACCCTCATATTGTCGTTCACATCTTTTCGACCGTCCAGGCTCAGCACAATATTATCCATATTTTGATGTAAATACTCTATTACCGCATCGTTCAAAAGCAAGGCATTTGTGGTAATAGTAAAATGAAACTTTTTGCCGGTTTTTCCCTCAAGATTTTTCGCATACGAAACTACTTGCTTTATTGTATCAAGCGCCATCAACGGCTCTCCGCCAAAAAAATCTATCTCCAAATTCTTCAGGTTTCCCGAATGCTCTACTAAAAAATCAACGGCATTTTCTCCTACTTCTTTCGTCATCAATTCCCTCCTGCCATGATAATCCCCTTTGGCTGCAAAACAATATTTACAACGCACGTTGCAGTCGTGGGCAACATTGAGGCACAATGCTTTTACATGCCTATTGCTATTTATTCTATTTATCGCAAAGGAAAAATCTGCTTCGGTAAATATAAGGTTTTCTGCCTTTAATTTTTCTATTTCCTCAAGAGCTTCAAGAATCGACACTTTAGAATATCTGCTCTCCAGTTTTTTTACAATTGAATCTTTATCAATTTTCCCATAATAATCCAGGATATCGTAAACCAAATCATCAATTTCAAATACTGACCCACTGTTGACATCAAGAACAATGTTTTTATCAAATATCCTGAATTTATGAATCTGTCCGGTCAAATAGATCCTCTCCTCGAGCATACTTTTTTTATCCCTGAAACAAATATCATTTTACCACAAACATAGCTTATTATAAACACTGTTTGCTAACGAAAATGCAAATAACATGGCATAGCTTGACAAAATGCGGGAAAAGTTGTATATAAAAAATTGTATATGCTTTTGCGCGTATAAAAATTCTCGCGAATGGAGGAACAATTATGCCGACGTATATATACAGATGCAAAAATTGCGGTGATTTTGAAAAAGAACAGTCCATAAAAGAAAATCCTTTGCGCGTATGCCCTACTTGTGGAGGTCCGGTACAAAGGCTAATTAGCCCTAATGTAGGTTTGGTCTTCAAGGGCTCGGGGTTTCACATTACGGACTATGTACACAAAGATGAAAAAAAACATTCAAAAGTGGAAAGCATTAATGACAAAGCAGGCAAGGGAAGTGAAAGCTCGAGGGCAACTTCTGACCATATCGAAAGCGAAAAGAAGGCAGGATAAAAAAGGCGCACCGCGCGCCTTTTTAGATAAATTCATATATCCTTTACCATTATATCTGATGCCAGGGCTCCCAATATATCGCCCTTTTCATTTTTAATGGGAACCGAAATTGTAACACATGTGTCATTGGTTCCAACCGGTATATATGGTTCTGAAATATAGCAGTTCCCCTTGATTGCTTCATTGTACCAAGGGCGAAAAGAAATGTCCTCTATATCCACGTGCCGTGTTATATAAAAAATTTTACCACCTGCAGCGGAATAAAGTATTTGAAATTCCGGATGGCTTGCCTGAAGCCGCGCGAAAGCCTTTTTGTGTTCACTCCTATCCATGGAGGCAATCTCTTTTGAGAGCGCATTTTCCCTCAACACATTGAGAAGGTTCTCCACCGCTCTTTTTTTATCTTCAGCAAGCTCAACGTCTTTCCCAAAACTCCTGATTAATTCGTTTAAACGTTTTTGCGTATCTTTGAGGTATGCTGCCATGCTCGACAGTTCTTCTAGCGCTGCTTTTTGTTGTTCGCTAGCTGCAGCCACTTCCTGAGAGACCGCCGAGTTCTCTTCCGTCACTTTTACTATATCATTGAAAGAATCCACTATCTTCGTGATTTCTTGAACCTGCCCAGATGCATTCCGCTCTATTTCAGCCAAGTCCGTTTCAACCTCACGCGCAGTTCTAAAAACATTTTCAAGAAAATTCTGAGTCTGTCTCGCATGGGAAATATCATTTCTTGACCGTTGCAAATTCTGCCTGGTGTTTTCAAGATTTTTATTGATACCCTCAACCATCTCCCCAAGGATTTTTCCTATGTTTTTTGCCAACTCCTTTGATTCCTCAGCCAGTTTCCTGATTTCTTGAGCAACCACGGCAAATCCTCTTCCATATTCACCTGCACGGGCCGCTTCAATAGCAGCATTAAGAGCCAGCAAATTGGTCTGTTCTGCTACATTTTCCACAGAAACAGTTATATCATTGATCTTCTTGCTCTTTTCAGTTAGTTCGCCTATATCTACTGCCAAAAGTTCGCTCAGTCTGCCGCTTTCGATGATATTTTCCATAAGAAGTTTCAAAGTCTCAGAAGAATTGTCTAAAGCATCCATCAAAGTTCTGAATCCTTTTGCGGTATTGCGAGCCTTAACAAGGGTGTTTTGGGATTTTTCCATCAAAACCGCAAGTTGTTCTTTAGAACCCATTGAAAGGGCTGCCTGGTGTTCCGCCCCTCCCGCAACGTTTTGTATTGATTCGACTATTTGGTTGTAAGAGCCATCCACATCTTTTACGCTTCTGGAAAGATTCTCGGATAAGTGCGTTGCTTGTTCAGACACTATTTTTAATTCACGCTTTATTCCCTTGACCGCCCCTAAAAAATCTGTGATGCAGCCAGCTAGTTCTTGAAATACACACAATCCCTTTTTCCCTTCATCGTTATCTTCAGCAGACTCTATTGATTTTCTTATATAGATGTCAAAGCGGTTAATAGATTCCGTCAGGAAATAAAATATCGCCATTAACGAAAAAAGGCCGGCCAGTGATACAATTTTAAAAACGTATTCAAGGAATTTAAAGAGCTCGGCTGCAACAAATGTCGTTAAAGTAAAGATTATAATAGTAAAAAAACAAACCCTTAATTTAAATATTTTTTTTGCCAAGATATCCCTCCTTATAATCTGACCAACCAAACCGGCACTGTTCAGCAGCCTTTTTTATAATTCATCCAAGCTCCCCATCCTACGAATCCAATCCACCTGAATCTGTTCATATATTTATCATCAGCTTCCAAGATATGCCTTGACAATGCTTTCATTCTTTTTCAATTCTGAGCCGCAATTCTCCATTACTATTTTCCCGGTTTCCAAAACATAACCATAATCAGCGAGCTTTAATGCCATTTTTGCATTTTGTTCCACAAGAAGTATTGTTATCCCATCTTGGTTGAGCCTCTTTATAATTTTCATTATTTCCTGCACAATAATGGGTGCGAGGCCCATAGAAGGCTCATCTAGCAATAAAAGTTTTGGCGTCACCATCATCGCTCTACCGATGGCCAGCATTTGCTGTTCTCCACCGGATAGAGTTCCTCCGGACTGTCTCCTGCGCTGCTTCAAAATCGGAAAAAGTTCATAAACGTATTCCAATCTTTCTTTGCGCTTTTTGTTATCCTTTAAAGTAAACGACCCCAGTTCAAGATTTTCTTCTACCGTCAGATCTTTGAAAATCCGTCTCCCTTCTGGCACATGAATTAACCCCATTTCAACAATAACGTGGGGTTTTTCTCGCGTTATATCATTGCCCATAAATTCAATGGTTCCTGCATATGCCTGAACTAAACCCGAAATGGTCTTTAATGTCGTGCTCTTGCCCGCCCCATTGGAGCCCAGCAGCGTAACTATCTGCCCCTGGTGCACTTCAAGGCTAATCCCGCGCAGAGCATGAATCTTGCCATAATAAGTTTCTACATTATTGAGCCTGAGCACGATATCATTCATACTGCCTCCTCCTCCTCTTTACCCAGATATGCTTCTATTACTCTTTGATCATTTTGTACTTGTTCTGCCGTTCCTTCGGCTATTTTCTGGCCATAATTTAATACAATAATTTTTTCAGATACATTCATAACCAGGCCCATATCGTGTTCAATCAAAACAATCGTAATGCCCAGTTGTTCTTGTATTTTTTGCATAAGAGCTATGAGCTGCATTTTTTCATCGTGATTTAAGCCAGCCCCAGGCTCATCCAACAAAAGCAACTTTGGCTGTGTGGCCAAAGCTCTAGCCAGCTCAACCCGCCTTTGATCCCCATAAGCAAGATTTTTTGCAATTCGGTCCTTTTTATCCAGAATTCCTACAAAGTCGAGGCATTTTTCACTTGTTTCCCTAATTCTTCGCTCTTCTTGCCTTTGACTAGGTAAGCGCAGTATAGAGCTGACAATTCCCGCACCGCTTCTGCAGTGCATGCCAGCCATTACATTTTCTAAAACGGTCATGTACTTAAAAAGTCTTAAATTCTGAAAAGTCCTTGCCATGCCCATTTCAGTTATTTTAAAAGGTTTTAATTTTTTTATGCTCTTGCCTAAAAACAAAATATCGCCTTCATTTGCTCTGTAAAAACCGGTCAGACAATTAAAAACCGACGTCTTGCCGGCGCCATTCGGTCCTATCAGACTGGTGATAGAATTTTCCTCTATGTTGAAGCTGAGATTGTTTACCGCTGTCAATCCTCCAAATCTCAAAGTAAGATTTTTTACCTCCAAAATCGCCATGGGTGCATTCTCTCCTTAAAATATTTTAATTGTTCTTTTCGGGCCATAGCCCATGAGGCCTGAAAATCATAATTATCAGCAATATTATGCCAAAAACTAACATCCTCATGTTTCCAATGCTCCTGAAGATTTCGGGGAACATGACAAGAATAAATGCTCCCATTATAACTCCGGGAATCTTTCCCATTCCTCCAAGGACCACAGCTGCCAATATATTTACAGATTGGGTAAACTGAAAAGTTTCAGGTGAAATGGATGTCATTTTTACGGCATAGAAGGAACCTGCAATTCCTGCAAAGATAGCTCCAGTTATATATGCATACAGCTTGAATTTAACACGGTCTATCCCCATTGCTTCAGCAGCATCTTCATCCTCTCGGATGTATTCCCATGCACGCCCAAGTCTGGAATTGTGTAATCTATAGGACACGAACACTGCAAGAAATACCAATAATAAGAATATATAGTAAAAATGCTGATTCTGATAAAGCTTCATACCAAAAAAAATCGGTCTCTCAATTCCAACTAACCCACTGGCTCCTCCTGTTATTTTTAGGTTTCTGGCAGCTATCCTTATTATTTCGCCAAAGCCTAGAGTCACAATGGCCAAATAATCGCTGCGCAGCCTGAGCGTAGGCCCACCTATAATAATACCGGCTATAGCTGAAAATAATATGCTAAACGGAATGGTCAGCCAAAAATTAATGCCAAGACGTGTTGAAAGAATACCTGTAGTATATGCGCCTACCGCAAAAAATGCTGCATATCCCAAATCCAGCAGTCCGGCAAAACCAACTACTATATTCAATCCAAGACACAATATCATATAAAAATAGGCATTTGTCAAAATCTCCAAAACGTAATTACTTGCAAAATACGGCAATGCAAGGGATGTTACTATTAACAAAGTGGATATACCCGTCTTCACCTTTGTATCTTCAAATACTTCAAATATTCTATCAGACCAATTAACCATCCTCTTATCCATCGACGTTTTCTCAATGGTTGTATTCAAATCTTTTATCACCATGCTTTCTCTACATCCTCTCGATTTCAGTTTTGCCTAAAATACCTGTAGGCTTAAATACAAGCAGTAAAATCAAAATAGCGAAAGCAAAAACATCCTTCCATCCAGAACCGACAAAAGGCAACTGAGTCCCGGCCGCTTCCAGCAATCCCAAAACCAACCCTCCAATCATTGCCCCGGGTATACTTCCTATTCCGCCGATAACCGCTGCTGTAAAAGCCTTTAATCCAATTATAAAGCCCATGAAAAAATGTATGCTGCCGTAATAAACGCCGGCCATGATTCCTGCTGCTGCAGCCAGTGCAGAACCAATAAAGAAGGTAAGGGCAATTATCTTATTTACATTAATGCCCATTAACCTGCATGCATCCTGATCAAGCGCAATAGCTCTCATTGCTTTCCCATACATTGTCCTCGAAATAAAAATGTGCAAACCTATCATTAAAGCAGCAGTGGCAAGAACAATTACTATCTGCGTATAACTTATTTGAATGTTATGCAGGCTTATCCCTTCATAGCCTAAATCTGTCTTAAATGCCCTGAATTCACCATTAGTAAGCACCATTACTGTATTATACAATGTAAGGGAAACGCCCAAGGCTGTAATCAAAATAGAAAGGCGCGGTGCATTTAGCATTGGTTGATAAGCAATACGTTCAATCACAACCCCCAGCAGACCTACTATCATCATGCTTACTATCATAGCCAATATTATGCCAGTCCAACCAGCACCAACCGCTCCAGATATAACAGTCAGCACAGCCAGCCCCACAAACGCTCCTGTCATGTAAATATCTCCGTGAGCAAAATTCAATAACTTAATTACTCCGTATACCATGGAATAACCAAGAGCTACCAGACTGTAAACTGAACCTATTATGAGTCCGTTGACTATTTGCTGTGCGATTATATTTAGCATTTGAAATCCCATCATCCTTTCGCAAAACAAAATGGTGACTAAAATAGAGGAATTATATATCAGCTCTTGATATTCTCAAGACCGATATATAACTCCTCAAAGACTTTTCATAAATTTAAGTTTTACTCTATTGCATCAAATTCCATTTGCCATCTTTTGCCTCAAGGAGTACGAAATTACTTTTTGCAAGCGTTCCATCGTCGGTAATGGTCACTTCACCCGAAATGCCTTTGAAGCCTTTTGTCTCTCGTAACGCCTTTATAATTGCTTCTTTGTCGGTAGACCCGGCTCTCTCTATGGCATCCTTCAGAAGATATATTCCGTCATAAGATAGCGAAGAATAAGGGCCGGGGTCCTGGTTATAGCGGGATTTATACTTTTGTATGAAATCTTTAGCAGCTGGCAGGTACTCGGCCATCGGGTTTGAAGTGCACACCACTCCATCGGCAGCACTACCGGCAATTTCCATCAATTTCGGTGAATTGCAACCATCGCCGACGGCGATTTTGCCCTCATAGCCTCGCTGGCGCAACTGTTTTATAAAAAGAGCGCCGTCTGCATAATAGGCTGTCCAATAAACAGCATCTGGATTTTTGGATTTTATGCTTGTTACTATCGAAGAATAATCCTGCTCACCTTTATTCGCCACCTCTATACCTAGCACCTTATGACCGGCTTCTTCCCATTTCTGTTTGGTTATATTTGCCAGGTCTTCAGAGTACGCATCGCCCTGGTGAACTATCACAATAGAATCAACTTTCCATATGTCTTGGAACAATTCAACGGCTTTATCGCCCTGGTGCAGCGCTGTCCCATTGATCATTATGGCATTGCCACGGTTTTCATTTATCAGTTTAGTAGAATTTGCTACTGTAATGATATGAGGGATGTGGGCATCTCCGAATATGGCCAATGTCGGCAAAGTAGCCCCAGAAGCATAAGAACCCACAACAGCCATTACCCCCGAAGAAACGAGCTTGTTTGCTGCGGCAGAAGCTTGTTGGGGATCGGCGGCATCATCAGCAGAAACAGTAACAAGTTTTTTGCCCAAAACTCCTCCCGAATCATTGATTTCATCTGCCGCCATAATCATTGCGTTTTCCATATCCTTTCCATACGTCGCCTCCGAACCGGTGAGCGGCATTATTAAACCTACTTTGATCTCACCGTCGAAGCTTTTTTCTTCGGTTTTAGTTTCGCTCTGGCTTTCAGAATTCGAACTTTGCTGCGATGACTGCTGGCTTCCACAGCCAAACATCATCAAAGCTAAAAAGACAAACAACACTAAAGCTAAACCTTTTTTAAGCATGAAGTTCCCCCTCTTTCTTAATTATTTTTAATTATTATTATTTTTAATTATCTCCCTTATATGCTTGAAATCAAAGCAAAACATGCCATTTTTGCGGTCGAAAACTTACATTTTTATATCAGTTATTTATAATAATAACACCCTTCACGAACATATGTCAAAATTATGTCAGTTTTTCATCGGATTTTGGTTTTAGACTTTAGCATCCATGTAGCTATGAAAACTAATCCCTCTTTTGTATTTTGGGATCCAATTATCATAATGAAAATAAATTAGATGTAATATTCTATAAAAATAATATAATTCCTCTTTTTTGTAAGCTTTTTTTGCATAAAAAAAGAGGATACCTTAAGTATCCTCTTTTTTTAAATAGCCTCCACTATTTTGTATTGCAAGCTTTAATGCTTTCTTGTTTTTGTCCAGCCCTTACCATGGTTATAGCATTTTTGGGACATTTTTCCTCGCATATGCTGCATCCAATGCAGAGTTCCAGATTTACCTCATGTTTTTTCTTTAATTCGCCCTGTATCGCACCTGTAGGGCAATTTTTTGCGCATACAGTGCACCCTATGCATTTGTCGCCAATCACGGCCTTTTTTCGCTCGGCAAACGCTGCAGATATAGTGCCAGTGGGGCATACTTCCACACACTTCATGCAGTTGCGGCATTTTGCATAATCTATTACTGCAACATTGTTGACCACATGAATCGCATCAAAGGGGCAGGATTTTTCGCATCGTTTGCATGCTATGCATCCAACGGAGCATACATCGCGGGTATCCTTTCCCTTCATCGTAGCCCTGCAGCGCACATGAACTTCATTTTTTTTCGGAGTTAAGGCTATAACAAATTTTGGGCATTCTTTAACGCACAAACCACAACCAGTACATTTTTCTTCATCAATTGACGGCAGCCCGTTATCGCTCATAGTAATAGCATCAAAAGGGCAAACTTTTGCACAATCGCCAAATCCAATGCATGCAAAAGAGCAAGCTTTCGGGCCGCCATTTACCAAGGAGGCTGCCCGACACGATTTCACTCCGCGATAATCCGATTTTAATTTTGCCTCTTTATTTCCTCCCTGGCATATAACCCTAGCGATTTTTTTATCTTCAGAAGAACCCACATCTGATACTCCCATGATGCTTGCTACTTTCTGGGACACCGTTGCCCCTCCTACTGCGCACGCATTGACCGGTGCTTTTCCTTCTACGATAGCCTTCGCAAGGCCGGAGCATCCCGGAAACCCACAGGCTCCACAATTCGCGCCGGGCAATGCTTCAAGAACTCTATCAACTCGCGGGTCGTTTTCCACCGCAAACTTTATTGAAGCAATCACCAGGCCTGATGCCAAAACCAGGCTAAGGCCTGCCATGCTCAATGCTGCAATTAAGATTAAATTCATCGTTTCACCTCCGATATTTAACGGTTACCAACTATTTATCACAAGGGAGCAAGCCCCGTAAATCCAAGGAATATCATGGCTAGCAGGCCAGCTGTAATAAACACTATGGCCGGTCCTTTCAAAGCTTCCGGTACATCAGAAAATTCTAGTTCTTCCCGGATACCTGACATCAAAACCAGGGCCAGTGTAAACCCAAGGCCCGCACCCAAGCCAAAAATCGTGCTTTCAATTAAATTATAACCTTTCTGGGGAATTAAAAGTGCTACTCCCATCACTATGCAGTTGGTGGTTATTAAAGGAAGATATATGCCGAAAGCATTATACAGAGCAGGGCTTATTTTCAAAACCGCCATTTCCACCAGTTGCACCAACGAAGCGATTACCAGAATGAAAGATACTATCTGTAAAAATGGAGTCAAGCCAAACGGCTCAAGTATGAAGCTCTGTATAAAATAAGCCGCAACCGCTGTCATGGTCAAAACAAAAGTAGTAGCCATCCCCATGCCGACGGCCGTCTCAGTCTTATTGGATACCCCTAAAAATGGGCAGTGCCCCAGGAATCTTGAAAAAACAAAGTTATTCACCAACACCGTGCTCACAATTATGAAAAACAAATCTTTCAGCATGAATGCACCACCTCCTCTAGTGGCAATGTGTTTTTTTAACAGGTTTCCTTGAAATCATATTCATTATTCCTACTAATATGCCCATGACCAGAAATGCTCCGGGAGGGAGCATCATAATCACCCAGTGAGTAGCTCCTCCCATTACATTTATTCCAAATAGGGTTCCTGAACCCAGGACTTCCCTAACTAAACTTATTAGTGTAATTGCCCATGTATATCCCAGTCCCATGCCAAGAGCATCAGCAATAGCCCTTGGTAAACTCGCTTTAGATGCAAAGCCTTCGGCTCTCCAAAGAACTATACAGTTTACCACTATCAACGGAATAAAGATACCCAACACCTGGTATAAAGGCGGGAAATATGCCTTCATAAAAAGGTCCACTATTGTAGTGAAAGTCGCTATGACTATTATATAACACGGTATTCTTACCTTTGACGGAATTATATTTCTTAAAAGCGACACAAGTATACTGGAACATGTAAGCACAAATGTCAGCGCCAGCCCCATGGCAATTCCATTCTGCCCGGCAGTAGTTACGGCCAGAGCCGAACAAATACCTATAACTGCTCTGAAAGTAGGATTTTCTTTCCACAACCCATTTAAAAAATCCTTAACCAGTTGTGCCATTAGAAATCACCTCCCACGGGAAAGATTTTAGTAACCTTTGCCAAAGAGCTCTTAATGGCGTTTGCAACCGCCGTAGGAGAAATAGTAGCTCCTGTTATAACCTTGACATCCTTTTTTGGAATGAACTCGTCATTAACAGATTTACCCTTGAATTGGTCCGTAAAATCTGGTTCTTTTATTCTTGCCCCCAAACCTGGTGTTTCAGACATTGATAAAATTTCTATTCCTGTGAGTTTACCTTCTCTAGGGGCATATCCCACCATTATTTCAATTGGACCGCTAAAACCCGAGCCTGTGGTTTTAAAAGCAATACCTTTTTTATTTCCCTGATTATCTGTGCCAATATAAAATGTCATGCCTTCCTTTTCAACGGTTTGAATTTTTTCCGCTCCCGGAATAACCTTTAACACCGCTTGCTGCAAAGCTTGTTGTGTCTGCTCCTGAATTCTGGGATTTGTTACTTCATAAGATAAAGCCAGCACGCCACCAGATACAAGAGAAATAATCACTAGCACCACTATCATTCTCATGTATTGATTCATTTCGCCTTCACCTCTCCATATATCCTGGGTACGGTATATCTGTTTATTACAGGAGTGAAGGCGTTCATCAACAATATGGAAAAGGATACGCCTTCAGGATACCCGCCATAAAATCTGATAATTACAGTAAAAATGCCGGCTCCCAAGCCAAAAATTATTTTCCCCAATTTGCTGATTGGTGATGTCACCATATCGGTAGCCATGAAAAAAGCCCCTAGCATCAATCCTCCTGAAAGAAGTTCAAACAGTGGATCGCGCCCTAACAATGCGGATAGTATCGCTACCGTCCCCAGATAAAATACTGGAATTCTCCATTCTATATACCCTTTATATAACAAATACAATCCGCCCAAAATAATCAACAATGCCGAAGTCTCTCCCATAGAACCGCCTATATTTCCCAGAAAAAGTCTCGCATAATCGGTGGAAACGCCCTGCATCTTCATTATTTGCAATGGCGTAGCGCCGGTGGTCCCATCCACTGGGTTTATCCATGTGGTCATCTGCACTGGAAAAGAAATCATCAAAAACACTCTGCCGATGAGTGCTGGGTTGAAAGGATTCATTCCTAGGCCACCGTAAACCTGTTTCCCCAATGAAATAGCTACTGCAGCGCCTACTACCGCCATCCACAAAGGGAGCCCAGGCGGCAGGTTCAATGCCAGAAGAATCCCCGTAACCACAGCACTTCCGTCCCAAATAGTAACAGACTTCCCTCTAAGTTTTTGAAATATAGCTTCGGTTAAAACAGCTGCCAAAACAGTAGTTATGATAAGTATCAGTGCCCTCAAGCCAAAAAAATATATCCCCGCAGCAGCCGGCAAGAGCAAGGCTCCGGCTACGTTGAACATTATCTTCTGAACACTTTCTCCCGAATGAATGTGGGGAGAAGAAGTGGTAATAAGCTTATATTCTTCCATCCGAAAAATCCCTCCTGCCTATCTTTTAATTTTTTATAATAAAGAATGTTGGATTTCTTAAGCTTTGTTTTACTACTAATTTTAAAACAGGCTGCTCAAATTTAATTTATTTTTTCTTCGAGGCGATAATGTGATTTTTAGCAAGTCTAATAAGCTGAGTCAAGGGTATATGAGCCGGGCACACATAGGCGCAACATCCGCATTCTATACAATCTAAGGCGTGATACTCTTCTGCTTCGTCCCACATACTTCTTTCTGCCAGTTTGCCTAGGGTTGTAGGAAGCAAATGTATGGGACAAGCATCCACACACTTGGCACAGCGGATGCAAGGCGACTGCTCGGCTAAGACCACATCTTTTCTCTCAAGAATAAGTATGCCGGAAGTTCCTTTAACTGCAGGAACATCCAATAATGACTGGGCCAAGCCCATCATAGGGCCACCCATAATAACCTTGCCTACCTCTCCCTGAAATCCTCCGCACTGTTCAATAATTTCAGAAAAAGGTGTGCCGATTCTTATTAACAGGTTTTTGGGCTCTTTTATACCGGGGCCGGTTACTGTTGTTATCCTTTCTACCAGAGGCATTCCGGTTTTGAGAGCTGTGGCAATGGCTGCGCATGTACCCGCATTGTCCACTATTACATGCACATCCATGGGAAGGCCGCCCGAAGGCACTTCTCTGCCAGTTACGGCATTTATGAGCTGTTTTTCACCGCCTTGAGGGTACTTAGTAGCCAACTCTACTACCTGTATGCCTTTTTTACCTTCCACGGCATGTTTGATGGCTTCAATAGCATCGGGTTTGTTTGCTTCAATAGCTATATACCCGTTTTCTACCCCCGTTGCCTTCATGACAGCTTCAAGGCCCATTACAACATCCTCGGGCCTTTCTACCATCAGCCTGTGGTCTGCCGTCAGATACGGTTCGCACTCGGCTCCGTTTACGATGACGGTGTCTATTGTTTTTCCTGGAGGAGGCGACAACTTTACCTGTGTGGGAAAGCCCGCGCCTCCCATGCCCACAATGCCAGCCTCACGAATAATGCTTTTTATTTCGTCTGGAGTCAATTCGTCCAGCGGTTTCGGAGGCTTTAAGTCTTCAAAAACCTCATCTTTTCCATCGGATTCTATCACCACCGATACCACCATTCCCCCACCGGGATGAGGCCTGGGTTCCACAGCCGATACTCTCCCTGAAATGCTGGCATGAATCGGAGCTGATACAAAGGCTTTTGCCTCACCTATTTTTTGCCCTTTTTTCACCGTATCGCCGACCTTAACTATAGGTTCACACGGAGCTCCCACATGCTGGCTCATGGGGATTATGACCCTGTCTGGAATTTTTGCCATTTCCACGGGTTTATGTTTTGTAAAATCTTTATTGTAAGGAGGATGTATGCCTCCTCTGAAGGTTTTGAGCATCGTTTCACCTCTCCCTTAAAAGTAAAACCTAATATTAGTTCGACATTTTTTCAAAAAAACCTTTTTATATTATCATTTTAACATTAAATTTTCTTTTGATAAAGCATATAGTATACAACAATTCATTACCTGATAATATTTTATAAATTTAATATAAATATAAATTGTTTTGTAAATCAATTTTTATTTAAAAAAAGCGCTTGGGTATTTTTTAATTAATACCCTGCACCGGTTATAATAAATAGCTTAAAAGCATAAACTCAAAATTTGAAAAGCCCGAGGTAATCTCGGGCTAAAACGGTCAAAAAAACAAAATTTATTAGGGGGCTCCACTAAGGAGCCCTTCTTGTCAAAAAAATTCTCGATGCTCTTTACTTATGCATAGTGCTATACCTCAGGATACAGCGGCCGTTTGGTGTAATGTGTATGAAGCAGTTGATGGGATTTTTCGCTCAGGGGTTTTCCCAAAAATTCCTTATAAAGTGTCTGGACTGCCGGGTTTTCATGGGACTTTCTCAACTTCATGCTGCGGTCCACTTCATATATGGCTTTTCCCCTCTCCTCTCTATAATCCATATCCCATCGCTCTTCAGCGCTTAAAATAGGCTGGCCGCCGCCGCCAACACATCCACCCGGGCAGCACATAATTTCTATGAAATGATAATTGGCCTCGCCACTCTTGACTCGGTCCAACACCTTCCGGGCATTGGAAAGTCCGTGGGCTACCGCCACATTCACTCTGGTGCCGTCTATATCTATGGTGGCTTCTTTGATTCCTTCAACGCCGCGGACTTCAGTGAATTCTATATTCTGGAGCTCTTTGCCGGTTACAACTTCATACACTGTTCTCAAAGCAGCTTCCATAACGCCTCCGGTGGCTCCAAAAATCGCGCCAGCGCCAGTGGATATACCCAGAGGATCGTCAAACTCTTCATCCGGCAGTTTGCTCAAATCTATGCCTGCCTCTTTCAGCATTCTGGACAGCTCTCGCGTGGTCAGGGCCACATCCACATCCTGATAGCCACTGGAATTCATCTCAGGTCTCTGGGCTTCGAATTTCTTAGCTGTACACGGCATTATGGATACCACAAATATCTTGGAGGGATCTATGCCCATTTTCTCGGCATAATAGGTTTTGGCTACAGCGCCGAACATCTGCTGCGGTGACTTGCATGTGGAAAGGTTATCCAGAAGTTCAGGATAATAGTGCTCACAGAATTTAATCCAGCCCGGACTGCAGGATGTTATAAGTGGCAGCTTTCCTCCGTGCTTAAGCCTTTTCAGAAACTCGTTTCCTTCCTCCATTATGGTCAAGTCAGCGGCAAAATTCGTGTCGAAGACCTTGTCAAAACCCAGTCTTCTCAGGGCAGCAGGCAATTTCTTGGTAACAATTGTACCTACTCCTTCCCCAAATTCTTCTCCCAGAGAAACCCTGATGGCTGGAGCCGTCTGGACTATTACGTGCTTGTCCGGGTCAGCCAAAGCCTGCCACACTTTGTCGGTATCGTCCTTTTCTTTCAATGCTCCCACCGGACATGCCAGTATACACTGGCCGCAGTTTACACACGCAACTTCCGCCAGGCTCATGTCGAAAGCCGGTGCAATTACAGTATTAAAGCCTCGATGGTTTGGAGAAATCACTCCCACGCCCTGTACTTTGTGACAAGTACTTACACACCTGCGGCAAAGGATACATTTTGATGCGTCCCTTACAATTGACGGCGAAAAATCGTCATACTTGGGAGCATGTTTTTCTCCTGGGTATCTAATGGATTTTATCCCCAGTTCTTCAGAGAGCTTCTGCAGTTCACAGTTGAGGTTTCTGACACAGGTGGGGCATTCGAGGTTGTGGTCCGACAGCAAAAGCTCTAGAGTCACCTTCCTGGATTCCCTCACAGCAGGCGAATTGGTTATCACTTCCATGCCCTCGGAAACCGGAAGCACGCAGGAAGCCTGAAGGGCTCTTGCTCCTTTTACTTCCACAACACACATGCGGCATGCGCCGATTTCGTTTATGCCTTTGAGAAAGCATAGCGTTGGAATCTTGATATTGGCCTTGTGTGCTGCTTCCAACACCGTTGAACCTTTTGGTACTTCTACTTTTTGACCGTCTATTGTCAATGTAACCATTTCCATGGTTTCACTCTCCCTTCCATAAAATCAAACTTTTGTTATAGCGCCAAACGGACACCTATCATAGCAGCTGTTGCATTTAATACATTTTTCTTGATCTATCACATGGGGCTGTTTTCTCTCGCCGCTTATGGCTCCAGTGGGACATACTTTGACACAGAGGCTGCATCCCCTGCACTTGTCGGCCACAACCTCATAATGAATGAGCGCTTTGCATGCACCCGCGGGGCACCTTTTTTCCTTGATATGGGCCTCATACTCATCCCTGAAATAGCGAATGGTGGAAAGCACAGGGTTTGGAGCTGTCTGGCCCAATCCGCACAGTGCGGAAGCCTTTATGCTCTTGGCAAGGTTCTCCAGGAGCTCTATGTCTCCTTCCCTGCCTTCCCCGTTGGTTATGCGCTCTAGAATCTCCAGCATCCTCTTGGTGCCGATGCGGCAGGGGGGACATTTGCCGCAGGATTCATCCTGGGTGAAGGTCAGGAAGAACTTTGCAATATCCACCATACAGTTGTCTTCATCCATGACAATCATGCCGCCGGACCCCATCATTGAACCTGCCTGCACGAGCGTATCATATTCTATGGGCATATCCAGAAGCGATGCCGGAATACATCCGCCAGAAGGGCCTCCAGTTTGCACTGCCTTAAATTTCTTCCCGTTGGGAATACCACCGCCAATCTCATAGATGACTTCCCTTAGGGTTGTGCCCATCGGTATCTCTACGAGGCCGGTATTGTTAATCTTGCCGCCAACAGCAAACACTTTTGTGCCCTTGCTCTTTTCCGTGCCGATGCTTGCGAACCAATCGGCTCCCTTTAAAATTATCATCGGGATGTTCGCATAAGTTTCCACATTGTTTATGATGGTAGGTTTGCCCCACAGGCCCTGATTTGCCGGAAATGGCGGCCTCGGCCTTGGTTCGCCGCGTCTACCTTCTATCGAAGCCAGGAGCGCTGTTTCCTCTCCGCACACAAAAGCTCCTGAACCCAGCCGCAGGAAAATATCAAAATTAAAACCTGTTCCCAAAATGTTTTTCCCCAGCAAGCCATGCTCCCTTGCCTGGTTTATGGCTATTTCCAACCTTTTCACAGCAATAGGATATTCTGCCCTTACATATATATACCCTTCGCTGGCTCCTATGGCATAGCCTGCGATTTCCATCGCTTCCAGCACCGAATGGGGGTCGCCCTCCAGAACGCTCCTATCCATGAAGGCTCCCGGGTCTCCTTCATCGGCGTTGCAGACCACATATTTTATATCGCCTTTGGCATCGGCAGCAAACTGCCATTTGACGCCTGTGGGAAAGCCTCCTCCTCCGCGGCCCCTGAGCCCTGATTTTTTGACCTCGTCTATAACCTGCTGGGGCGTCATCTGGGTCAAAACTTTGGCAAGCGCTTTATACCCATCGTTGGCGATGTATTCTTCGATAAGCTCAGGATTTATAAGGCCACAGTTTCTCAGGACTATGCGTTTTTGCTTTTTGTAAAAATCTATATCTGTAAGCGCCCTTAAACGCTCTTCGGTAAGATGTTCCTTATACAAAAGCCTTTCCACAATGCGCCCTTTAATCAGGTGCTCCTCCACTATTTCTGGTACGTCTTCAGGTTTAACCCTGCAGTAATAACTTCCTTCAGGATAAATCAGTACATTGGGCCCCAATTCGCACAGCCCCAGGCAGCCAGTCTGCACTACCCTGACTTCCTTTGAAAGGCCTCTTTTATCTATTTCCTTCTGAAAAGCATCCATCACATTCTCGCTGCCGGAAGCCGTACAGCCGGTCCCTTTGCAGACGAGCACATGAGCTCTGTAAATTTCCATTATTATCCCTCCTAAACTATTCCTGTTATTGTTAAATGTTGGGGATTACCCAGTCATCTATTATCTGATTATTTATGATGTGCTTTACTACAATTTGGCGGGCTTTGTCTTCATTGACATTCACATAAGTCACTTTCGGCTGGTTTGGCTTGATTACATCCACCAATGGTTCAAACTTGCAAAGTCCAATACAGCCGGTTTCAGTAACTATGACGTTATCCAAATTTCTTTTCTTAAGCTCATCCAAAATTGCCAGCATTGTCTGCCTAGCACCAGCAGCTATGCCACATGTCCCCATTCCCACAACTACACGAGTTTTAGTTTCATTGTCTTTTCTTAAATTAATCAAATCCTTGGCCTGTTCTCTGATTTTTTCCAGTTCCTCTATTGATTTTATAGCAGCCATTTTTATACACCTCCGCTTATTTGCTTTAAATTTTCCTCCACAAAGGCTTTTATCCAGTCAAGCACCATGGGGTTGGATATGGGAACATCCTGCAGCGTCTTTTTTATTTCCCTGGTATCCAGCACAAATTCACCGCCGTCAATACGATGCCTGTAGATAAAATCCTTCCCCGGGTTTGCCGCTACCAGCAGCACCATGGTATCTGACATATTTCCAAGAGGCGGCCTATCTATATGGCTTCTTACGAAACTTGCTTTGATTCTAGTTCCCTCTCCCACTTTAGAATAAATCTCAAGCTCTCCCCCACAGCTTTTTGCGGCCTGTTCAAACAGGGGCAGCCCCAACCCCACTTTTCTGGTGGTCCTGGTAGTGAAAAAGGGGTCTTTCACTTTTTGCAAAGTAGTTTCATCCATGCCCCTGCCATTATCTATTATCTCTATAATCATGACATCTTTTTTTGTATCCTCGTCGATATTTATCTCTACTAGCGTGGCTCCTGCGTTTATAGAGTTTTCAACAATGTCCAGCACATGTAGCGAAAGCTCTTTCATCATAATCATTCATATTTTTCCAGGATTTCAGGGACTTTATCGGGCGTTAATCTGCCGTATACTTCGTCATTGATTATTATGGTTGGCGCAAGCCCGCAGGCCCCCACGCATCGGCAAGCATCCAGAGAAAACTTGGCATCATCTGTGGTATCTCCCACTTTTATGCCCAACTCCTTTTCAAGCCTTTCGAGGACTTTGTGGGCGCCTCTTACATAGCATGCTGTGCCGAGGCACACCCTTATCTGATATTTTCCCCTGGGCTTTAAATTAAAGAAAGAATAAAAAGTTATGGTGCTGTAAACTTCACTCAGGGTAACATTCAGTGCCTCAGCAACCCTCTTTTGCACCTCCATGGGAAGATAGCCTACTATACCCTGGGCTTCCTGCAGGGCTTGAAGCAACGCGCCCCTCTGGCCTTTATACTTTTCCAGCATTTCATCGACTTTTTTCAGCTTTTCTTCCAGCCCAAAATCTTTTTTGACAGCAGCTTCCATTTTCATCCTCTCCTTTACAAGTAATTGTATTCTTTTTCACTTTTTCGTCTGCATTTACTCTTTTATAATTACGCGCCTCCCTTCCACTCCTTTAAAAGCCTTTTTAATCTCTACAAAATTTGGTGTTTTTATATATAAAAATGTTTTTTGAAAAACCATCTCCTTCAGCCTGTGAGCGTCAGAAGAGGTTATTATGCTATACTTATCGGGTATATTAAACTTTCGTCTTGCTTCTTTCTCTGAAACATTCCTTGAAATTTCTATTGCACTTATCTCTAAATCAGCAGGTATGAATCCCAATTGACCCATCAGGCTATAAGTCTTTCTGTCGATATGGGCAGGAACCAACATACCCCCCATTTTTAAAACTCTCTGAGATATCTCTTCGGCAGAGGCCGAAATAGCTGAAATTAACATCTTGTCTTCTTCGCCGGTGATATTGGAATCCCTATCCACAATCTGCTGCGGGCCGAAGAATTTGGGGTTGTTTTTTATCGCGGGTAGATGTTTGTAAACATAATCCTGCCACTCCATCATGGTATTTAAATCCTCAAAAAAAACAAGCAGATGGGCTTCTTCAGCACTTTCCACTTCCATACCCGGAATTACCGTTATATCATAATCTTCTGCGGCTTCCTGCACGGGCTTGACGTTTTTTGCACTGTTGTGGTCGCATATGGCTATAATTTTTGTCCCCATAAGCTTTGCCATATTTAAAATGTTTGCCGGGTTCATTTCTTCATCAGCGCAAGGCGACAGGCAGGTATGAATGTGCAGGTCCGCCGGATAAGCTTTTAGCATTTTTCCCGGCTCCTCGATAGCAAGTTATAAAGCATACCACATATCTCATATATGGTTTTTTGCGTTGAGAATACAGGGATATTTTCCTCTTCAGCTTTTTTTATCGTGTTTTGCTCTACTTCCACACCTTCTGCCACGATGACCCCTGCAAGGCCCAATAGTGAAGCAACCGCTATTATATTCTGATGGCTCTGAATCGTCACCCATACTTGATTTTCCCGGGCGTGGGCCATAACCCAGCTTAAAAGGTCTGAAGCATAACCGCCATCCACCTGCCTGTTTTCATCCATATTGCTGGTAAGCAATTTTAGTTCAAGCCTTTCCTTCAATTCAAGCAAAGTCATTTGTGCTCACCCCCCTTGCTTTTTTCCATGGTAGGAGGAAGTTTCTGGGAAAGATCCAGCATTTCCGCTGCCAACTGCTTAACCTTGTCTCTTAATTTAAACAGACAATCCGTTTCGTTTGCCTCGCCTTGCACTATATCTTCCGCAAGAGCCCTGCAATTGGGCGAACCGCAGCTGCCGCAATCCAAGCCAGGCAGTTCCTTCAGGGTCCTTTCCAGCTGTTCCATTTTTTGTATAGCCTTCGCTATATCTTCGTCCAATCTAAGGGAGGGCTTTGGAAGAATTTTTTCCTCAAAATCATAGTATTTTTTTTCAAGTCTATCGATAACTTCTTTTATATCTATTGAGCTTTTGCTTCCTAATTTCTCAAAAAGCCTTCGGATTCTCACTCGGGCAACGAATTGATTTTCTACCGTCAGGGCTCCTCCGATGCATCCGCCTATGCACGCCTGACATTCAATGTAATCTATGTCTGACAGTTTGTTTAATTCTACTTCTTCCAAAACTCCTATACAGTTATGAATCCCATCGACTGCTAGGTGGTTATCGCCCCCTATGGCCTGGTTTTCGCCTCCTGCACTTCCCCAGCCTATGCCAATACCCGAGGCTCTGCCGAATATCGATTCGTATTCGTCATCGCTCAAATTTTTTATTACTTCAGCGTATACGTTTGCAATAGACAGCACGCCGTCTACGAAGGATTTATCAGCACCAATGGGCTGTTTTACTGAAGTAACCTTGGCCGGGCACGGGCTTATGAAGAAAACGCCTATTTCTTCGCTTTTTATACCATACCTGTCCACCAATATTTCTTTTGCTCTTTTTGCAGCTATTTCAACAGGTGCTTTAATGGGTATAACATTTTTTATAAGCTCTGGAAACCTTACCTGAATTAGCCTCAAAACCGCAGGGCATGAAGATGAGATTAGAGGCCTAATATCTGTATGGCGCTTTATATATTCCCTTATGGCAATTGAAACCTCTTCAGCTGCCAAAGGCACTTCATATATTTCATCGAATCCAATTTTCTTGAGAGCACTTAGTACACTATTTATAGATGTCCCTTCCTTAAATTGACCATAAAAGCTGGGCGCGGGCAGTGCTACTTTAATTTTGAATTGCTTTAGCTTCTCAAAATCATCTACGGTTGCGTATTTTGCATGATTTGGGCAGACCCGTATGCATTCGCCGCAATCGATGCATTTGTTTTCCATTATATGGGCCTTCCCGTTTCTAACTCTTATGGCCTCGGTGGGGCAGCCTTTTATGCAGTTAGTGCATCCTCTGCATTTTTCTATATCGAGAGTAACCGAGTGGTAATCCCGCCACAAGATTATCACCATCTTTCATTAAGAAGCTAAAGGTTAATTACCATTCTTACTTTTGTCCCTTTTCCGACAACAGAAGTTATTTCGAAAACGTCTGAAAATTTCTTCATATTTGGAAGGCCCATGCCTGCTCCAAACCCTAGTTCTCGCACGCGGTCTGGAGCAGTAGAAAATCCTTCCTGCATGGCTTTTTCGATATCAGCTATGCCCGGGCCTGTATCTTCTGCTATGACTTCAATATATCGGGGAGTAATATTAAAACTCAAATTTCCCTTTTCCGCATGAATTACAATATTCATCTCAGCTTCATACGCAACGATTGATACCCTCCTGATGGCTGATGAATTAGCTCCTATCTGCTTGAGTATCTTTTTAGCCTGTTCTGTAGCTTTACCGGCGTTGTTAAAATCGTTGCCTTCAATGTCATAAGAAAGTTTCATGCCCTGGAGATTTTCCTGCTCTTTTTCCACTGCTATAGTCCCTGCTTCTGTCGGAGCTTGGTCACCTCTTAAACCCTCTTTATATAAGATTCCACAGGTTTCATAAAGAGGATGTTTTGTGCTAAGCAGCGGAAGTTTATGCTGTTTGGCAAGCTCAACAACGTCCTCTGGCGGAATTTTACCCCGTACAAATACAATAGCAGCAAAATCTGCCATGCTGGCTGTTTGAATTATCTGCCGATGCGTAAGCCCTGTAAGAAGAATAGCGTTAGTTTTCGTGTCTGCCAGTATATCACTCATAAGATCAGCACCGCAAGCATTGGCAACTTCTATATCCAGCAATTCTTGCCCCCATAGTATTTGTGCCTGCAGTAAATCTTTAATTCTCGAAAGTTTCATCTAGTATCCTCCAGATAATATGTCAAGTATTCCAGCTGCGCCGCAAGGTCCACCCTACGGAGCATTACATTGTCTCCAGTAATATTAATATTCACGGGAGCAAAATTAATGATACCCCGTATTCCGGCCTCCAGCAATTTATCCGCCACTTCCTGAGCCGCTGAAGCCGGTACCGCTATGATGCCCAATTCAATGTTGTGGATTCGCGCTTTTTCCCCCAGCAAATCAATATGGCATATTTCAATACCCGCAAGTTTTTTGCCTATTTTACTGGGATCGGTATCAAAAATACAGGCTATATCAAATCCCCTTTCAGAAAAGCCTTTATACTGCGATAAAGCTCGGCCAAGATTTCCAGCGCCCACTATTGCCACCGGCCATCTTCTCCCCAAACCGAGGATTTTCATTATATAATTGTAAAGCTCTCTTGAATTGTATCCTACCCCTCTTGTTCCAAATTCGCCAAAATATGCCAAATCTTTTCGCACTTGTGCCGGAGTCACGCCGGTGGCCTTCGCTATTTGCTGGGAAGATACTGTATCAATCCCTTTTTCGTCGGCTTCTTTCAGATAACGAGAGTACAGAGATAACCTTCCAATTGTGGCATCGGGTATCTTGAATTTTTTAAACATGGTAAATGAATCACTCCCTAGATTTGATTTTAACACAGCAATCCGGTTTTTACAATAGTGATAAGAGAAAAAAATCACAAAGTTATAATATTGTCTATAGATTGTTAATTTTTTAACAATCTATATATATTTCCATTTGCATATACATCTTTCAATTACATCTAAAAGCGTAAATAGTAAAATCCCTATTATGCTCATTCCCAAAATCCCGGCAAAAAGTTCATTATAATCCACGCGGGTCCACGCATCCATTATAAAATACCCTATTCCTCTGGAAGTAGCAAATGTCTCGGTAAAAAAAAGCACTGAAAGGGCTGTACCTAGGCTTATCCTTAGCGATGTAAAGATTTGTGGCATGCATGCTGGTATCACCACATGGACGTAGATATCTCTTTTTTTACCACCCAGGCTTTTTATGGAATCCACGCTCCCTTGAGGAAGGTTCTTGCCCGCGTCTCTAGCGGTGACCGCCATATGAAAAAAAATTATTGTCGAAATCAGCAGTATCCTCGGCAAGTCCCCCAATCCGAGCAGCATCAAAAATACAGGCAGAAAAACAATTTTCGGCACTGGATACAGCACAAGGATAATAAATGAAAAAAAATCGTCAGCCTTTTGTTCTGTGCCCAGAAGCAGACCAAAAGGAACTCCGGTAAAAAATGCTAAAAACATTGCAGCAAGGATGCGGTAAAGGCTTGCCCATATATGTATTAACAGGCCATTTTCTAATAAATAAGCAAGAGTAATCACTGCACTGCAGGGTGAAGGTATAACCGGCGCACTTATCGCAGAAATCCCCCACCACGTTATCGTTAAGGAAATCAAAGCAAAAGCATAACATCTGCTCTTTTTCATCGGCTATGCCCCCGCATCAGGTTTCTAATAAGGTCCACTGTTTTGTGATATTCCTCGCTTTCTCTTACTCCCCATCCGCTGTTGTTTATGACATACAATATCCTTCCGGGCGACTGTGAAAATACAATAACTTTTTGGCCAAGAAAAACGGCTTCCTCAATGCTGTGGGTTACCAGCAGTATTGTCATCGGGTTTTGCCGCCAAAGGTTTAAAATCTCGCCCTGCATGTTTTCCCGAGTCATAGCATCCAGAGAAGAAAAAGGCTCGTCCATTAAAAGAAGAGAAGGCGACACCACCAGCGCCCTGCCGATGGCGACCTTTTGTTTCTGGCCGCCGGATAATTGTCCAGGATAATGCCGGGCAAAAGGTTTGAGCAATAATTTATCCAAAATGCCGTCTACAATTTTTTTTATTTTTATACAATCTTCTCTTCTGATAACCAGGCCCAAAGCCACATTCTGCTCCACAGTTTTCCACGGAAAAAGCCCAAAATCCTGTAAAATTACCGCGGTTTCCAGGGATGGCCCCTCCACCCTTTCACCGTTTATGTATATATTGCCCTGAGACGGCTTCAATAACCCTGCAATAGTGTAAATTAGCGTGGTTTTACCGCAACCCGAAGGACCGACCAGAGTATATATTTTTCGGTCCTCCAGTTCTAGATTAATATTGTCCAGTGCTCTCACTCTGGATTTTTCTGCAGAATACTCCACCGAAAGGTTTACAATTTCCAGCATTGCAATCTTTCCCCTGAAGTTTCAAACTGTCATTTTATGACTGAATCATCCACCATGTCCTTATATCCTATTCGTTTCTTGAGCAATCCTTTGTTTTGCATCCAGTGCAGCACCTGATTTATGTCGCCTTCCGTCGGAACCGACAGCTTTGTATACTGGGGGAACTCAAAATTTCCCGCAACTTCTTCTGGAAAATGGGCAGTGGCAAGCACATCTCTGAAATTTTCGGGGTTGGCATTAATGTCACGAGTCACTTTCTCGTATGCTCTATATACTTTTTTAATAAAATCTTTTTTACTGTTTATGGCTTCTTGTGTAAACAGCATGACACCGGGTACCAGCAATGAATCTTTTGTAGAAAGCAAAATTTTCGCTCCGGCTTTTACGGCAAGGCTTGATAAAGGTTCCGGCAAACAAGCAGCATCGACTTTGCCGGATTTGAGCATTTCGAGCCTTACGGGCATTTTCGAAACGATAATTTTTTCTATCTCTTTGTCCGAAATGCCTTTTTCAGCAAGCAAATTGTCTACCACATACTCTATTATGGTATTTTTTGACAATGCCACTTTCTTTCCCAAAAGCCCGTTCGCGTCCTTTATCCCCGAATTAGGCGCCGCCAGTATATCGTATTTTCCACACGTTACAGAGGTAATTTTCACATCAATACCATTTTGAACTGCAAATGCCGCAGCCAGTATATCTCCCACTTCTCCATCTATAGATCCGCTCTGAAGGGCCGCATCCCTTTCTACCGGATTGTTAAAAGATACAAGTTCAACTTTTACTCCTTCTCGGTCGAAATAACCCTTTGCATCAGCTGCAATAAAGGGAACTGAGTCTACATCCGGCAGGACACCGATTTTAACCACCACGGCATCACTTTGGTAAGCTTCGACTTTTTTTACTGTATCTTTTTTGCCAATACTGCAGCCGTTTAACAAAAAAATTGGTATAATCAGCGTTAAAATTAATAATTTTCTCATATGTTTCCCCCTCCCTCATTTTTTCACCCAAAACTTTGGATATTTGAATATATTAATTTAATTTTGGTGTAGAGGCTAAATCAAAAAAACAATTTTTTATAAATAATTATTACATTATAGCAGTGATTATTCATCCAATTTTTCCAGTTTAAAGCTTTTGTTCGTAATTTTAAATCCGTATTGCCCAATGCCGGAACTTGTGTATATCCATCGATCTCCGGTGACAAAGGCAGCTTCCACATCAGGCATTTTTTCCACATACTTCATGCCATCTTTCAGTCCCAATGCAAAAACCGCGGTAGAAAGGGCATCAGCGTCTATGGAGCTATCAGAAATGATGGTGACGCTTACCAGCCCGTTGTCCACCGGATAACCCGTGGATGTATCCAGAATGTGATGATATCGTTTTCCATTCTTAATAAAATACCTCTCGTAAACTCCGGAAGTCACCAGGGTTTTGTCCGTTACATCCACAGTGGCAAAAGTATTGCCTCTGGGTTCAAATGGGTTTTGTATCCCTATTTTCCATGGAGAATCATCGGGTTTTCTGCCGATAACATATATGTTGCCGCCAAGGTCCACTACTGCGCTTTTTATACCGCTCGCTTTCAGTATTCGAGCCGCTTCGTCAGCAGCATAACCTTTAGCTATGGCTCCTAAATCTAATGCCATTCCCGGTTTGCTGAGCATTACACTGTTTTCATTTTCATTTACGACTACATTTTTATAATTTACATGCCGCAGGGCAGATTTTATTTCTTCCGGCGATGGCACCCGTGCTTTATCCGTCCCTATGCCCCACAGTTTCACCAGAGGGCCTATCGTTATGTCAAATCTTCCACGGGAACTCTCAGAGTAATAAATTCCTTTCTTAATAACGTAAAAGGTGTCGGGGCTTACCTTTTGAAAATCCTTTCCTGCTTTCCTGTTTATCTCAATCACTTCACTGTCATCGCCGCTGGCGGTCATCTTTTTTTGAATATCATTTATTCTGTCAAAGACCCTATCAATAGCCTCCGATGCGTTATCTCCATAAGCAGTAATCCGAATAATTGTATCCAACATAAAATTGGTTTTTGTGACAGGGTTTTGGGTTTTTGTTGTCCCACAAGATATTAGAAGGCTTGTTAACACGATTATAAAAAAATATTTTGCAAATGTTTTCACTGTCAATAAAAGCGGTTCCGGTCAACAGCTATATGCCGGTACCCTACCCTCCTTTAAATCAAAAATTTAATAAATTTATGTCGGCATTATTGTAAAAATCTTTTAACATAATTCTACAAAAACTTATAAATTCCTTCTCAGTTTTGACGTATCATTTTTTGCACATTTTGTAGTTTTATTCAAACATACTGTTTATTAAATTAGAATTTTATCGGGCATAAAGAAGGAAAAACAGCTTTTCATAGAATATATAAGTCAAACATTATAAATATCGTATTCATAATTGTATCATAAAATGAACAAAGTTATTTTCAATCAACTTTCAGCAAAAATGCGAGGAGGGGAGCCAATGGAAGAAAAAAAGAAAATTGTTGTTTTGGGAGGTGGATTCGGAGGTCTTACTGCTGCTCAATCCCTGGATAAACTTTTAAAAAGAAACAAAAATGTAGAGATTATCCTAATCAATAAAAGCCGTAACCAAATTTATCTCACTGAGCTGCACGAAGTCGCAGGAAACCGCATACCGCCAGACAGTATAGAATATTCACTGGAAACGGCCCTAGAAGAAACCCGAATTAAACTCATTGTCGATGAGATTCAAAAAGCTGACTTGAAAGAAAGAAAGCTTTACGGCATGAATGGAATATATACTTTCGACTATCTGATTCTGGCCTGCGGCAGCGAACCGGCTTTTTTCGGAATACCTGGAATGAAAGAAAATGCGTTCACGTTGTGGTCTCGTGAAGACGCCCTGAGGATAAGGGAACACATAATAAAAATGTTCAAAGCAGCAAGCAACGAGCCGGATGGACAAAAAAGGCGCGAATATTTGACCTTTGTGGTAGGCGGCGGCGGTTTTACAGGAATAGAAATGATTGGCGAATTGGTAGAATGGATCGAAGAACTTTGTCTTGAATACAATATTAAGCATAACGAAGTTTCTCTTATGGTAATAGAAGCCCTTCCCAAAATTCTGCCCAACCTTTCTGACAGCTTAATAGAAAAAGCCAGCAATTACTTAAAGAAAAAGGGGGTGCGCATTCTCACCAATTCCCCTATTACTAGCGTATCAGCAGATTCCTTTACATTGACATCAGGCCAGGTCATCAAAACTCATACCCCTTATCTGAACGGGAGGAGTTCAGGCCAACAATTTTGTGAATTCCTTAGGCCTTAAAACCGCATCTCGCGGCAGAATTGTAGTTAATGAATACGCGGAAATAAATAACAAGCCTAAAAAGCCTTTAAAGTTGCGGCTTCACGGTAATATGGTTTCGATAGGAGAGAAGTATTGCGTGGCAGACGTTATGGGGTTCAAGCTCACCGGCTTTCTCGCATCTGCCATAAAACACCTGGCTGATATGCATTATCTTTTCGGCATAAGCGGCATAGGGTTTGTTGTCGATTATATAGGTAATCAGTTCTTCCGGAAAACTCGCAAAAAATCCGCGCTGATAAAACATGCCAGCGTGAGGACCAGCACAGCCTGGCTGGCGTTTTTGAGGGTATACCTGGGGTACAAATGGCTCATGTCAGGTATTGAAAAAGTCAATACAGGCTGGCTTGCCTCAGGAAACAAACTGGTGGCGGGGCTTCCACCGCTCCTGTAGATCCTAATACGCCCCAATGGTATGTTGCTTTCATGGAAAAAGTAGTGTTTCCTCACGCTTTATTTTTTCAGGCAATGAAAACTCTTAGTGAACTGGCAATAGGCATATGCCTCATACTGGGGCTATTCACTGTACCGGCAGCCCTCGGCTCCATTTTTATGAATCTAAACTTTATGATTTCAGGTTCAGGAGATATGTGGTTCCTGGTAGTATCCATAGTTATGCTGGCAGGTGCCGGTCGTTCTTTCTGCCTAGATTACTATGCAATCCCTTACATCTCCAAAGTGTTTAAAAGGTTCTTGCGCCGCGGCGAAATAAAGCTTTATAACTTTACTTAATTTATTATTATATTTTTAAAAAAATCTCGCCCTCTTTTTTTATCCAATAAGCACATTTCATTGCAAAAGGCAATTAAGTGCAAAAATGTATAAAAACAAAAACTCCTTTTTAGCTTTTTAATCAAGGCAATGAATAAACAAGCCGCTTCTCAGTTTGGGTTCGAACCACGTAGATTTTGGAGGCATGATTTTGCCTGCATCAGCAATGCTCATTAAATCTTCCATTGAAGTGGGGTACATTGAAAAGCCAACCTTCATCTCACCGCTGTCAACTCTGCGTTCAAGTTCTTTTAATCCCTTTATTCCTCCTATAAAATCTATCCGGTCGTCATTTCTCGGGTTTGTTATGCCGAATATGGGCGAAATAATATTGTTTTGAAGTATGGAAACATCAAGTCTTGCCACGGGGTCGTCTTCTTTAAAAGTGCCCTCTTTTGCGCGAATACCGTACCATCTGCCGCAGATGTACATCCCAAACGTATGCCTTTCTGCAGGCCTGAAAGGCGATTTTCCGTTGTATATAATGTCAAATTTCTCAGCAGTCTTTTGTAAGAGTTCTGCCTCGCTAAGTCCGTTTAAATCCTTTATGAGCCTGTTATATTCCAATATGGTAAGTTCATCAGCAGGGAAAACTACAGACAAAAAATAATTATATTCCTCGCTGCCGGTAAAAGCAGGGGTTGCTTTTCTCCTCATCTGCCCCACCCTTACGGCGGCTGCTGCCCTGTGGTGGCCATCGGCAATGTATAACGATTCTATCTTAGAAAATAAATTCATCAAATTATTTATTACATTTTCATCGTCTATCACCCATACACTGTGGCCAATCCCATCTTCAGACACAAAATCATACACAGGCTCGATTTTATTCGTCCAATCATCCAAAATAGCGTTGATTTCAGGATTTTTCCGGTAAGCCATTAAGATTGGGCCTGTATGTGCATTGGTGTATTTAACATGGTTCACCCTGTCCTGTTCCTTTGGAGCCAGTGTATTCTCATGTTTTTTTATAATATTGTTCAGGTAATCGTCAATTGAAGTACATAGAACGACTCCTTTTTGAGCTTTTCCATTCCTAATCAATTTATAAATATAAAGGCATTCGCATTTTTCTTTTATATAAACCCCATTTCTTATCATATCATTCAAGTTTTCGCAGGCTTTCTGGTATATCTTTTCATCATGGGCATCAACGGGTTCGTCAAAGTCTATTTCAGGCTTGTCTACATGTAAAAAAGATATACTGTTTTGTTTCACCATTTCACGGGCTTCATCAGTGCTTACCACATCATATGGAAGAGCAGCTACCTTTGCCGCAAGTTTAGGTACCGGCCTTAAGGCCTTAAAGGGTTTTATATTCGCCATAATATTCCTCCTTATAATCGGGGCATTCCTGTGACTTAGTACAGATGGCAAGCTACAAAATGCTCTCCTCCCACATCCTTTAGTTCTGGCTCTATCTCGCTGCATTTTGGTTTTGCATACTTGCATCGAGTGTGAAAATGACACCCGCTGGGCGGGTTAACCGGACTTGGAACATCTCCTTCCAATATTATCCTTTGTCGTTTGACTTCGGGATTTGGAATGGGAATGGCTGAAAGAAGCGCTCGGGTGTACGGATGCAAAGGTTTGTCGTACAGTTCGTTCTTTCCCGCTATCTCCACCACCTTGCCCAGATACATTACCGACACCCTATCGCTGATGTGTTTTACCACACTTAGGTCGTGGGATATGAAAAGATATGTTAGGTTAAATTTCTCCTGCAATTCCTGCATGAGATTTAAAACCTGGGACCTTACAGAAACGTCCAGAGCAGAAACGGGTTCATCACAGATTATAAGTTCTGGATTCACTGCCAAAGCTCGGGCTATCCCTATCCTCTGCCGCTGCCCACCAGAAAATTCATGAGGGTATCTCCTTATATGCTGGGTCCCCAGGCCGACTACATGCAATAATTCCAAGACCTTCTCTTCTTTTGCCCGGCCAGAAGCCAATCCAAAGATATCCATTGGTTCCCCTATTATATCTCCTACTGTCATTCTTGGGTTTAACGAAGCATATGGATCCTGAAAAATAATCTGCATTTTTTTGCGCATTTCCCGCATCTGTTCTTTTTTGAGTTTTAGGATATTTATGCCATCGTAGTTAATTTCACCCTGGGTAGCCTCGAGCAGCCTTAATATAACCCTTCCCAGCGTGGATTTGCCGCACCCGCTTTCTCCGACAAGGCCTAAGGTTTCTCCCCTCTTAATGAACATATCCACTCCGTCTACGGCTTTCACATAACCCACTGTCTTTTTCAGAATCCCACCGGTAATCGGAAAATATTTTTTTACTCCCTTGACTTCGAGCAAATTTCTCTGGGTATTCGCCATTATCTGCCGCCTCCCTTCCATTCATTGGTATATTTCCAGCACCGCACCTGATGCCCATCCAGCTGCAGCAATTCAGGTTCTCTCATCCTGCATATTTCACGAGCTTCTGGACAGCGCGGATGGAACCTGCAACCAGAGGGCATGTTAAAAGGATTCGGCACCGCACCCTCGATAACATAAAGTTTTTCTTTTGGTTCATCAAGCCTCGGAATAGAACCCAGTAATCCTACAGTATAGGGATGCTTTGGATTTTTAAAAATGGTTTTGACATCAGCATATTCCACCACTTTCCCAGCGTACATAACCAGCACATTCTCCGCCATTTCCGCCACCACCCCGAGGTCATGGGTTATGAGCATTATAGCTGTGCCGAGCCTTTCTTTCAAATCCTTCATCAATTCAAGTATCTGAGCCTGAATCGTGACGTCAAGGGCAGTAGTGGGTTCATCAGCTATGAGAAGGGCCGGGTTGCAGGAAAGGGCCATAGCTATCATTACCCTCTGCCTCATGCCGCCGCTCATCTGATGGGGATATTCACGTACCCGCTGCTCTGCCGAAGGAATTCCCACCATTTTCAACATTTCAACGGCTTTTGCCATAGCATCCCTTTTGCTCAATCCCTGATGGAGCTCTATAGCTTCGCTTATTTGTTCCCCCACGGTAAAAACGGGGTTTAGCGAAGTCATCGGTTCTTGGAAAATCATCGATATATCATTGCCTCGAATTTTGCGCATTTCACTTTCTGTTTTTTTCAACAAATTTTCACCCTTAAAAAACACTTCTCCTTCGACAATTTTACCCGGAGGATTCGGAACAAGCCTGAGCAAAGACAAGGATGTGACACTCTTGCCACAGCCGGACTCTCCAACTATGCCAAGAGTCTCTCCTTTTTTGATGCAAAAATCCACTCCATCCACAGCCGGAACTATTCCATCATCGGTAAAAAAGTAAGTTTTAAGATTCCGTACTTCCACCAGATTATCATTCATTGTTTTACCTCCCTACTGTTTCAATCGGGGATCAAGAGCATCCCTCAAACCATCACCGAAAAGATTGAATCCTAAGACCAGCACCATTATTGCTATTCCCGGAAATACTGACCACCACCACTGGCCAGAAAGGAAGAACTGCTTCCCCTCACTTATCATAAATCCCCAAGCCGGTTTTGGCGGCTGAACCCCGAATCCCAAAAAACTCAGGGAAGATTCCAGCAGAATAATGCTTCCCATCTCCAAAGTGGCTTGAACTATAATCGGTGCGAGAATATTTGGCAAAATATGTCTGAATAGAATACGGCTGTCTCCACCGCCTACGGCTGTGGCTGCTTCTACATATTCATTTCTCTTGACCTGCATCACCTGGCCCCGAGCAACTCTTGCAAAAGATGCCCAAGAAACCACTCCAATGGCTGAGTACATTAGTGGAAGGCTGGGGGGAAGATATGCCACCAGCGCCAGAACAAAGAGCAGGAACGGAAATGCAAACACTACATTAGTAAGCCAGCTTATAAAATCATCTATAAATCCACCATAATACCCCGCAAGGCTCCCCAATACCACCCCTATGATTACCGACATGCCTGTGGCTGCAAAACCTATCTGAAGCGAAATCCTAGCTCCGTACACAACCCTGGTGTATATATCCCTTCCATACACATCCGTCCCAAACCAATGTTCAGCGCTAGGCGGAGCAAGTTTTGCCTTGATTCCCTCAGTCCATATCAACTGTTTATAAGGGTCATATCGAGTTATATACGGGGCAAAAATTGCCGCAAGGCAAATGATTATAACCAGCGTCAGGCCAAACGTGGCTGATTTGTTTTTTCTCAGTCGAAGCCATGCATCCATCCACAAGCTTCGCCCTTCTGACATTCTCTTCGATTTAACGGGAGCCGTATTATTTATACTCTTTTTTGTCTGCATAGCTTACCCTCCCATCAGTCGTATTTTATTCTTGGATCAAAAAAAGGATATGAAAGATCCACTATAATGTTGGCTAACACGAAGAGGAGGGCCATAAACAATACTGTACCTCTGATTACCGGGAAATCCCTGTTTAGCAGCGCTTCCACGCTTAATCTACCTAAACCCGGCATTGAAAAAATTTGCTCAGTTACCACCACACCGCTTAAAAGATTCGCGGTCTCTATTCCTATGACCGTTACCACCGGAATCATAGCATTCCTGAGAGCATGCTTCATTATAACTATACTCTCTGCCAGGCCTTTGGCTCTGGCAGTCCTTATATAGTCCTGGCGAATTGTTTCTAGCATGCTGGATCGCGTAAGCCTAGCGATAAGTGCTCCAGGGCGCACTCCCAACACTATCGACGGCAGCACGTAGTATATAAGCTCCCCGTTGCCAAGCCCCGTACCAGGAATCCACCCCAGCACCTTACAAAAAAGCACTACCGCTAACAACCCTACCCAAAACACCGGTGCAGATATACCTAGGATAGCAAATATCATGGCTGAATAATCCATCCACGTATACCGTTTGACTGCTGAAATTATACCCAGCGGGACTCCTATGATGACCGCAATAATCATTGAAAAAATTGCAAGCTTGATAGTTACTGGAAGCCTGGTTAATATTGCCTGAACCACTGGCATATTGTTTCTATAAGATCTTCCCAGGTTAAAAGTGAGGGCATCCTTCATAAAATCCACGAACTGAACCATAACAGGTCTATCCAGCCCCATCTCGTGCCTTATCTTTGCTATGGTTTCAGGATTGCCCCTCTGGCCCACCATCAATCTAGCAGGATCGCCTGGTACAATAGTAGTAAGAATAAACACCACTGCTACGACGCCCAAAATTACAGGGACAGCCCCTATAAGGCGCCGTATGATATAATTCAGCAAGCTTCTCCTCCTCCTAAAGCTGCTGCATATTATTCGACCCGGCTTCCTTAAAGGGAAACCAGGTCTTCCCAACAGTATTATTTTTCAAGTTTAACCTGGGTGTACTTCATTGTATATTCACCCATAAATGGTTTAACTGCATTTTTCACATAATCCTGTACCAACATATGGTCTGTATAATGATAAATGAACAGCCACGGAGCTTCTTCCCGCGCTATGGCTTCCGCCTGTTTGTAAAGCTCAGTCCGCTTGGCTTGGTCAATTTCGATTCTCGCCTGGTTTGTCAGCTCGTCGAATTTTTTGTTGTTAAATCCCGAATAGTTTCCTCGAGCACCTATGTTGGCAGAATTCAATAATACATACAGGAAATTGTCGGGATCTGGGTAATCTGCTGTCCAACCCATTCTGAAGAATGGAATCTCCATCTTATCTGCTGCGTCGAGCAAAGCGCTCCAATCTATATTCTTTAATGAAACATCAATACCTGCATTTTTTAACTGGGCCTGAAGTGCTTCAGCTATACTCTTGTGAGTGTCGCTGGTATTGTAAACCAGCTCTACTTTTATGCCATCGGGGTAACCTGCTTCCTTTAATAATGCTTTAGCTTTTTCTAAATCATAAGTATATTTGGGCTGAATGTTCTCATCATAACCCATTATGCCTGGAGGTAGCACACCGGTAGCGGGCAGTGCCCTGCCATTTCTCACTATATCGATTAGGGCCTTGCGGTCGATGGCATAGTTGAAAGCCTGGCGGAGGGCTTTGTTATCCTTGAAGGGCGGCTTTTGTAAATTAAAACAGTAAAAATAGGTGGCTGGTTCGGCAGTCTCCTGAAATCCTTTTTTGGCTTTGGCTTCAGCATAGTATGGGTCAGCCACTTCTTCTATCTGATCAACATTGCCCAACTCAAACTCGGTCCATTCCATGGCAAGGTCGGTTATGACCCTGAATTCCAGTCCGTCGAGGTACGGCAGTTGATTGCCGTTTTTGTCCTTCTGCCAATAATTATCATTTCTTGAAAGCACAATTTTATCATCCTGAATCCACTTCTCAAACTTGAAGGGGCCCGTTCCCACAGGATGGAAGTTGAACTGTTCTTTACCGTATTTTTCCACATCTTCCCTGGGAAGAACGCTAAATGTATTACAAGCAAGCACACTCAAAAAAGGTGCAAAAGGATAATCGATTTCTATTTTCAAGGTATAATCGTCCACCTTAGATATTCCTGCTATATGGTCGGTTTTTTTATCCTGGTAATCCTTGTAACCTTTTATCATATCGAGAAAGTACGCTCTGGGCGAATTTGTATCCGGATTCAGAATATAATTGAATGTCCAAACCCAATCATCGGCTGTTACCTCACGCCCTCCGTTGGTTGTGGGTTCTCCTGCTACAGTTTTATGGAAATGCACGCCTTTTCTGAGATGAAAAGTGTAAGTTTTCTTATCTGGAGAAACATCCCAGGATTCTGCAAGCAAAGGCTGCACATTGCCGTCTTTATCGTAATCTACTAACGTCTCAAATATTTGATAAATAATTCTTGACGAAGAAGTATCGGTCGCAAATACGGGATCAAGGTTCCGAGGGTTAGCCATTATTGCCATCCTCAGTATATTTTCGGACCCTTCTGCCGAAGGCTGCTGTGGTGATTGCTGCTCTCCGCCTCGCTGCCGGGCAGCTTTCTGCCCGCAACCTGCAAGAGTAGTAACCGCGAACAAGAGTGCAATTAATAATACAAATTTTTTTCTGTGCATCAAATCCCTCCCGAAGAACAAAATAAATAATATATTAATAATTTTCCTTATCTTGTCTAATTATTATTTTTTATCTCCCCCCTTTTTTTACAGCAAAAAATAAATGCAATTACTTTCTAATCCAAAGCGACATTTAAATATTCTATAATAAATTAAAAAATCCTCCTGTAACGGATATGCACTTTTATAAATTGATTATAATATTCGCAATATTTTATATTAGAAGAGTTGCGATTGCAGTAACTACGGCTTTTTGTACATCGGCAACCCCTCTCATTCTCAAAAATCGAGAGGGGTTGGTCGCAAATCATCCTAAAAGTTTTTTTAATATCTCGTTGACCATCTGCGGATTGGCTTTTCCTCGAGTTTCTTTCATCATCTGGCCCACGAGGAAACCAAGGGCCTTTTGCTTGCCGTTTTTGTAATCCTGCACTGATTTTTGATTTTGCTCGATGACTTTTGTAGCAATTCTTTCAAGTTCTTTCTCATCAGATATCTGCACAAGGCCCTTTCGTTTTACTATAACCTCAGGGTCTTCTCCTGTCTCAAACATGTCCCTGAACACTTCCTTGGCAATTTTGCCGCTGATGGTGCCCTGGTCCATCATGCGAAGCATTGCTGCCAGTTGTTCAGGTTTAAACTTAATCTGCTCCACTTCCATTCCCTTTTCGTTCAATAGGCCCATCATTTCCACCATCACCCAGTTGCTCACAACTTTTGGGTCATGATAGTGGGAAATGCACTCCTCGTAAAAGTCGGACAAAGCCTTAGAAGAAGTGAGAACACCTGCATCATAGGCGGGAAGGCCAAATTCTTTCACATAGCGTTCTTTTCTAGCATCCGGCAGCTCCGGGAGATTGGCTTTTATCTCGGCAATCCAATCCTTATCCAGAACCATGGGAACTAGATCAGGTTCCGGAAAATACCGGTAGTCATGGGCCTCTTCCTTGTTTCTCATCGACACCGTGACGCCTCTAACTTCATCCCACCGGCGCGTTTCCTGAATAAGCTCTCCTCCTTCTTCAATCACTTCCCTCTGCCTTTTTTCTTCATATTCAAGGCTGCGCCTAACAGCTTTAAAAGAACCGAGGTTTTTAATTTCCACTTTTGTTCCGAATTTGTCCACACCTTCCCGCCTGATGGATATATTTACATCGCACCGCAAAGACCCCTCTTCCATCTTGCAGTCAGAAACTTCTATGTACTGCAGGATGGACTTTAATTTATTCAGGTAAAGCCACGCTTCTTCCGGCGAGCGAATATCGGGTTCGGACACGATTTCTATTAAAGGCACACCCGTCCGGTTCAGATCTACAAGAGAATTGTTCTTTCCCTCTTCGTGTATAAGTTTACCTGCGTCTTCTTCGAGATGCACTCTGGTAATACCGATGCGGCGCGTCTTTCCATCTACCTCTATTTCAATGTATCCATTCCTTGCTATAGGCAAATCATATTGCGAAATCTGGTAAGCCTTCGGCAGGTCTGGATAAAAATAATTTTTTCTGTCAAACTTGGAATAAGCTGCAATTTCGCAGTTGAGAGCAAGACCTGCTTTTATGGCGTATTCTACTGCCTTTTTGTTAGTTACCGGAAGCACTCCTGGCATTCCAAGGCATATTGGGCAGCAATGAGTATTTGGTTCTCCGCCGAATTCTGTAGAACATCCGCAAAACACCTTGGACTTTGTTAAAAGCTCCACGTGCACCTCAAGCCCTATAACAGTTTCATAATTCATGCTATCACCCCTTTTCCGGCATCTGGCTCTTTATCACACTTTTGTTCACCAGAAGAGGCTGTATCGCTATCAATACACGGCTTCTTCAAATGGTATTCAGTTGCCTGCTCAAAGGCGTATGCCGCCTGTAGAATGGTGGGCTCATCAAAAGGTCTCCCGATTATCTGAAGGCCTATGGGCATATTTCCAGAAAATCCGCACGGCAGTGAAATTCCTGGAAGGCCAGCCATGTTGACCGGTATGGTACAGACATCGTTCATATACATCTTTAAGGGATCATCGGTGTTTTCGCCTATTTTAAAAGCTACCGTAGGGGCCGTGGGACACAAAATAAAGTCGTATTTCTTGAACGCTTGGTCAAAATCCCTTTTTACCAGCGTCCTCACTTTTTGTGCTTTTAAATAATACGCATCATAATAACCTGAACTCAATGCATATGTCCCCAACATTATCCGTCGCTTTACCTCAGCTCCAAAGCCTTCGCTTCGGGTCTTTTTATACAAATCTATCAGATCCTCGTAATCCTTAGCCCTGACGCCATAGCGGATTCCGTCGTAGCGAGCAAGGTTTGAACTGGCTTCAGCCGGCGCTATGATGTAATAAGCCCATAGGGCATATTCTGTATGAGGCAGAGAAATCTCCTCGCAGCTTGCACCCATTTTTTCAAACACCTTTGCCGCATTCAGCACCGCTTCGCGGACTTCTGCATCTATACCTTCACCAAAATATTCTCGGGGAATACCTATTTTCATTCCAGATACGTCTGGCTTCAAGCTAAGGGTATAATCGGGAACGGGTATATCCGCTGAGGTGGAATCCATTATATCCCTACCGGCAATGGCATTTAATACCATGGCACAATCCGTAACATCTTTAGTAATGGGCCCTATCTGATCCAGTGAAGATGCATAAGCCACAAGTCCGTAACGAGAAACCCGGCCGTAAGTAGGTTTCATTCCCACCACACCGCAGTATCCAGCTGGCTGACGGATAGACCCTCCTGTATCAGATCCGATAGCGAAAATACACTCATCAGCTGCCACTGCCGCTGCAGAGCCGCCGGATGAACCGCCGGGCACCCGGGTCGTATCCCATGGATTTCTGGTGGCAAAAAAAGCAGAGTTTTCGGTAGACGAACCCATGGCAAATTCATCCATATTGGTTTTGCCCAAAATTACAGCATCCCTTGATTTAAGCCTTACAGATAGCGTTGCATCATACGGCGGAATAAAATTTTCCAGGATTTTCGATGCACAGGTGGTTTTTAAACCTTCTGTACATATATTATCCTTTATGGCAACAGGAACTCCTGTGAGCGGATTTGTGAAATCTTTTCTTTTATCCACCTCCCTGCTTTTTTGCAGGGCTCCCTCTTCATCCAGAGTTATGTAAGCCCTTATTTTTTCGTCTACGCTTTTAATCCTGTCAAATAATGCCTTCGTCAGCTCTTCACAGGAAATCTCTCTTTTCTTTAACAACTCGTGGGCTTCATGTATGGTGAGCCTGTATATCTCCAAATTGCAGACCTCCAATCTATAAATTCTAAATTTTTTGCCCCTCGGTTTTGTTAAGCTGCATCTTGTTCGGTATAAACCGCTTGAAGCAGCCTCCTGCCTCCGTTATATAACCAATTAGTGTTATTCTTCAATAATTCTGGGCACTCGGAAAAAATTGCCGGACCTGTCAGGGGCATTTTTTAATGTTTCTTCCAGCGAGAGGCTTTCCTTCACCTCATCTTCGCGGAATACATTCTTTATCGGAATCACATGGGCAGTGGGTTCTATATTTGTGGTATCAAGTTCATTGAGTTTTTCCATATAATCCAGAATGGAATTCAATTTCTCCATCATTTCGGCCTTCTCTTCTTCAGAAAGATAAAGCCTTGCAAGGTTTGCCACATGGTCCACTGTATGCTTTTCTATCTTCATATTCTCACCTCCATTGCAAACTAAAAAATCACAATCTATACCGCCTGGCGCCAATATAGCTCTTATCCAGGTCTTCTCTGTAGTTGTGAGCTTGCGGATAAAAACTGTTTATACAGACTCCACTCTTGCCAGAGCTATGAATATATTCTCCATTTCCCATATATATCCCCACATGAGAAGGCTCTGAGTCAGATGTGCTAAAGAATACTGCATCACCCTTTTCCAGTTCTTTTCTCTCCTTTACAGGTTCTCCTTTTTTAAATTCAAACTGCTGATTTGCATCCCGCGGCAATTTAAATCCATTAATTAGAAACAGGGTTTGTACAAATCCCGAACAATCAAAACCATACGGGGTTGTGCCTCCCCAGAAGTACGGCAACCCTATGAATTTTTTCCCGGTTTCTATTATGCTGTCATATGTTCCCTTGGGAATCTCATCGAAGGATTGAATCACAATTCCAGCGGTTTTTGGCAGCATTCCTGCCTGCCCGTCAGGCAAAGCCACCAAATAATATTCTGCATTTTCGCCGATGAGCCTGAGCCTCGCCGCCATGACGGCACTATTTATTGATTTTAAATTCGCGCACGATAAAATCGGGCAAAAACTATCAGTAACCAAAACATGAGGCTTTTCCAGCCATTCGCGCCACATCTTCTCACTCACCTGCTCTGCGTTTGCTGAGTGAATCCATCCCCTATATCCGTCAGACATTTCTATATAATACCAGTGCGCCTTTTCCTCCAGAATTTGTATCGGCTCTGAAAGCCTTGCCTGCGTAACCAAATTTTTCCCTAAGATTTTGTAAGGTTCCTTACCGACATTGCAAAACTCGTGTTTTATAAAACCGTATCCCCTTTTGCCCATTTTCAAATGCCTCCTCTATTCCACCTACTAATTCTACCATTTTGTCCTGTTTAATACAACGGTATGGAAATTTTTTCGATAAACTATTACATTAGTTGAAAATAAAGGTATAATATAGTTATAATAAATATATATAAAATGCGACACAGCAAGGAGTTGAAGAAATTGACAAGAGTTTTTTCTGGAGTTCAGCCCACAGGTGATATTCATATAGGAAATTACCTGGGTGCAATGAAACATTTCGTAGAACTGCAGGATGTGCACGAATGTTTTTTCTGCGTGGTGGATCTACATGCTCTGACGGTTCCCCAAAATCCGGATATACTCAGGAAAAAAACCCTCGAAGTAGCGGGCATATACCTCGCCATAGGTCTTGACCCCTCAAAAACCACAATTTTTGTTCAGTCCCGCGTGCCTGCTCACAGCGAACTTTCATGGCTACTGCAGTGCATTACATATTTTGGAGAACTAAACAGGATGACCCAGTTCAAGGACAAGAGCGCTGGTAAAGAGAATGTATCCGTAGGGCTTTTTACCTATCCCGACCTTATGGCAGCGGATATCCTGCTTTATGATACAAACTATGTTCCTGTGGGAGCAGACCAGAAACAGCATCTTGAGCTGACCCGAGACATAGCTCAGCGGTTCAACAACAGGTTCGGGCAAACATTTGTGGTCCCCGAGCCTCTCATAAGCGAAGTGGGAGCAAAAATAATGTCTCTTTCAGACCCAACAAAAAAAATGAGCAAAAGCGCTGAAGACGAATTGGGGCGCATAAATCTGCTGGATTCTCCCGATGCTGTAAAAAAGAAAATCATGAGAGCCGTAACCGATTCTGAAAACAGTATTTATTATGACCCGGACAAAAAGCCTGGATTGAGCAACCTTTTGACGCTGATGAGCGTCCAGACAGGCGAGAGTATCGAGAAAATAGCAGCGGAGTATGACGGAAAAGGTTACGGCCGTTTGAAAAAAGACCTCGTCGATGTTACCGTAAATACGTTGAAGGAAATACAAGATAAATATTACAGCCTGTCCCACGACGAAATAAAAAAGGTGCTTTCTGATGGTGCAGCGCGGGCTGAAGCTATTGCTACAAAGACTCTGCAAAAAGTGCAGCAAAAAATGGGGTTGAGGTGCTGATAGATATGCTTTCACAAAATTATCTTCACCGCTTCCATTAATTCTATATTGTCAAGTTCCACTCTGCATCTGACGGCAAACACATCAACTCCCGCCCTGGCAGCTGCCCTCAAAGCCCTTCCAAAGGACGTATCCATGGCATCGTTGGGAGAAAAAGCATCAGCATCCTCCCTCTGTATGACAAAACAAACGCCCGCTCCAAAGCCCTCACGTTTTGCTTCAACAAGCTCCAGGAGGTGCTTTGTCCCCCTTTCTGTGGGGGCATCCGGGAAAAGAGCCATTTTCTTTTCCACCAGGGTGACCCCTTTTACTTCCATATAGTATTTTATGCTATCCTTTTTTCCATCTGCATCATTTTTCCCAATGCCTATATCGAACCGGCTGTCTTTAAATTTCACCTCTGATCTGACAAAATCATATCCTTCTATTTTCTTAATAGTTTTGCAAAGCCAATTATAATTATCCTGCTGAAAGAAATCCTTGCTTTCTTTTAATGCTACCACCATCAGTTTGTTGGGGAGCATAGAATCCACCGACACAAGTATGTCGTCCTTATATACCATAATAAGATCATAGCAATACTTTCTCAGGCGATTCGCAGTCTCTCTTAACACCACCCTGGCTCCGGGCACGAGAAGTTCCGCCAACCTTCCGCTGTTTGGCACATGAACTTCGATACTCCCACCCTTTAAATCGACCCTTGCCACAAACCTGTTAAGCCTTTTTTCAAATATCGCCTCGACTTTCTTACCGGGTATAATCATAACTCCGAGACAGTCCTTATAAAGTACGTGCGGTTAGGGTTTACAACAATTTCGAAAGGGAATCCAAATGGAGCCGGTTTCCCATATATATCAAGGATTTGTATATCGCCTACATCCGGATAAGTGGTAAAATATTTCTGTAGCGTCATTCCAAAAGGCTTTGACAAAAGGTTTGCTGCAAGGAAAGCCAATATCATATTTACAAGGGATAGATGATGATAAGAAAACAGCACTATTATAAAAACCAGAGAAAAAAGAAAATTTGCTGCAGCTATGGAAGTTCCGCACCTGGGATGTATGGCAAGATCGGTCTCGCCCCTTATCATCCTGAAATGTCCTTCTCTTGCGGCATCAATTATTTCATAAGGCGAAGGCAAATCCGGGCCCGATAGCGAAAAACCATTTGCGTAGGCAAGGCCGCCGATTCGCAAATTTCTGCCGTAACGCTGTTCCAAAACGTTTACAGTGGCATGCTCCAGACTGTGGTTTTTTCTTATGCGTTTATCGACAGCAATTTTAAGGATTTGCCATGGTATGGTTATAACATTATAAAAAGAATTAAAAACCAGCACATAAGGTAGCAGAAACAATATTCCTATTCCAAAAAAAATCATTAGGGGAAGAAGAAGATAGGGAAAAAACAGAAGCAGAACAAATAATATCAACAAAAACGGCATTAAATTCACCCTTTCAGGAATTTAATTCATTGGCTTTAACCAAAACAAACTGGCTGTAAAGTTATAACTTTTATGCCAATAAAAATACAAAAATAAAATATCTCTTCCAAGCAAACTTTTCATTAATTATAACAAATATTCGTCTGGATATAAACCCTAAAAATACACATCATCAAAATGCTAAAAGGTTCATAAAAACCAACTTGCCCTTTCTGAACTAATTTTGACGAAAAGTTAATTTATCATGAAACAGTGGAATACTAAGTTTAAATGGTTTATAATTAATATCAAAGTAAAATTATACATCAGACCAGCTAAAAAAAGTCAAGTATAAAAGCAAAATAATTTCAATCAAAAAAAGACAATATTAAACCGAAGCCAACAAAAAGACGAACATTGGCCTTTG
>JARRBK010000050.1 GCA_029982615.1 Tepidanaerobacteraceae bacterium
ACAAGTTACTTTACAGTTATCTTATTAAGCTATGGTATTTTTTCAAGCATAAATAAAAAGATATAGTTCGGTTCAAATATATAATGGCGTTCATTTCGACCACCCTGCACCTTATTAGTCTTGTAGTCATAGTAGAAAAACGGAGGTGTGACCACTTTCCAGCTACCGCTATATAGATGGATTATAGCCCGTAATCTTTGCGATATGCGGGTTCTTTTTATGTATAATAACGACATCGGCTGTGGAAAGCTGGCAGATAAACTGAATGCATACTATAATGCTAATAAGCCTAATGAAATCGGGATATAGACTCAGGGACTGTTTAACTACCTGATAAGCGAGATCAAAGCCCAGCGAGAAGTATCCGTGGAAGATGCTATCCTCATCGCTTGCAATGTACAAAGATATCTGGAACATACCTGCTTTGTCGGGCATTGGGCCAAATCGAAATTTCCGCTATAGCCGGGACAAACAACCACCAGACGGAAACGTTCATCCATTTAATGGATTATTGCAATGTTATTTAGAGAACTTTCTACTAGTATGCAGGAGTTTTCCTTCTTCTCTAATAAATTATTTTAATATACAAGGGGTGATTAGGTGAAAAGGAAAAGGTTAGATATAATTGTCGGGATTGTTTTATTTTTGTTAATTTTATACACCCTACTAAGATTTGGCAATACACCAGAAGGAGCTATTAGAAGATATGTATTTCTAAAAATCAATCCATATGACGCACTTAGCTTAACAGTATCTAAAAACTATAATTATACAAACAATGGAGAAAGACAATACTCTGTTAAAGGTGTTATTGATAGAGAGTCAGGCAACTCATTAAGTTTTTTTTATTTAAAACAAGATAATCATGGAAAGTGGTATGTAAGTTCTTGTGGAAGTGGCCCATAATTTAGATCAGGTTTTAAATGCAAATAGGTTTTATCCAACGAGGGCAGAAGGGTTTCTGCTGACCCAACATATTGTTTGTTTCCGTTGAGGTCAACCCGAAAAGCCTTCTTGGATTCCCCTTCCGCCGTTCATACCCAAAAAACCGCCAGTTGTACCGGAAAATCCGCCAGTTGTTCCAACCCGGCAGGAAACGGTAGAAAAATGTAGAAAGGATATAGAAAGTTTGTAGTTAGAGGGAGTTGAAGACATGTTTCCTATACCATGGTACGTGGCGGCTTTTGTATCGGTGCCAGAAGCTTTTTTGATTTTGGCTATTGCCATGAGAATGATGGAAATAGAGAAAGTGGACTATAAAAAAGTTTTTTTGATTTCAGTAATTCAGGGGATCATCACTCTTGTAATAAGAAGGATTTCTATGGAAGTTTCCCAGTATTTTTTATCAAGCTTCCATACGGTGATACTTATGACAACGCTGGTGTTGATGTGCAGTCTTTTATGTGGAGTGAAGCTCCAGACGTGTTTTATACCCATATTTGTAGTGACAGTTATATACGGTTTTATACAATACATCATGGTTTTGAGCGTGATAAGCTGGCTTAGAATGCCTATTTTTATCCTTCAGCAACTGCCATGGCTGGATGTATTACTTTTCTTTCCTGTGGCGGCTTTAACTGTGTTAATCTTTTATTTATTCAAGCGTTTGAACATGTTTGAAGGATTATAACTTTAAATGATTTAAACTGTAATTAATATAGGAGGAAATCGCCATGCTACAAAAATGCTCTCGAACACTGTCGAAGTTAATTGTTCTTGGAGTTGGTTCGGATGAATACAATCCTGAAGTTATAGAATATGGCCTTGTTATTATTTTGGGCACGTTTATAAAATTCGCAACTATTATCGCCTTATCTTTTATCCTGAACACATTTGCCGAAACAATGATAAGTCTTGCATCATACGTGCTCATCCGCCATTTTGCTGGAGGGGCCCACTTAAAAACATACAGCATGTGTTTTGTTGCCGGTGTCTTCATGTTTTCCATAAACGGCCTTGTTGCAAAGCACGCGGCTTTGCCGCTCAGTTTGTTGATTTTCATAACGGATGCGGTTCTCATGCTTGGCCTTTTTATTACTTTAAACTGGGTTCCTGCCGGGACGGAGAAAAAAGTTGTCCACGATGTCCGGATAAGGCAGCGCCTGCAATGCATCACCATGATTTTATTGGGAGTTCTGGGCGTGGTTGCCAGTTTGCTCTTTTTTGCCGGTCAAAGGACATATCTCATGGCCCTTTTTTTGGGTGCTTTGGAAGAGCTTTTTTTCATAACCCCTGCAGGGTACAAGCTGTTGAATGCACGTTTTGTAGGAGGGGAAAACCATGCTGGAGAGGATGGGTATCATGGCGAGCGTTCTGATATGCGAGGATGATAAAAACGCCCTGGGAATGTTTTGCAAACTTCTGGAGGCAAATCCTCTCATAGATGAAATATACAGAGCCAGTACCGGCCATGAAGCTGTAAGCATAATAAAGGAAAAATCCCCAGACATCCTGATTCTAGACATAGATTTGCCCGATATGGACGGTATCCAGGTGGCAAAGATTGCTTGCGAGTTGCGCCCTGAAGTGGCCATAGCTTTTGTTACCGGCTACCCCGATTTTGCAGCCGAATCCTTTATAGTGCACCCTTACGATTACATAATAAAACCCATAGATGTGGAGAGATTTCAGGATACAGTAAATAAAATGGCTGTAAAGCTGGAATGTGATGCACTGAGGAGCAAGCTGAAATTGACCGGAAAGTTTCCTCTTCGGGTTGAAGAAGGCATAATGTTTCTTAATCTGGATGAGGTAATTTTTATAGAAAAAAACGGCAAAGAGACCTTTATACATACGACAAATGGAATTCATAAGTGCGCTTATAGCCTAAAAGACCTAGAGATTAATCTGAATGAAAGATTTTATAGAGTCCACAAGTCATATATAGTAAATGTTACCATGATAGACTTGATACAGAATATGGGAGATTCCTATATTATAACTTTTCATAATTATGACAAGACCGTTTTAATGAGTAAAAACAGATTCCAGTTATTAAAAGATAGATTGATATAAAACCTTAAGATAGGGGTAATGGTGAAAGTGTTTAATAAAAATCTTATAATAATTTTTGCATTTACAGTTCAAATGTTTGCTATACTCATATTAAATCAATGGATGGTTGCTTCCGACCGGCAGCTTTATATGAGAAACCTACCCTTCTTTGTCATCTATCTTCTGGCTTCGCTGGTGCTTTATTTCTACATAATAAAAACCACCGAAAATTTTACCCGAAAAGAGATAGAATACAAATCAATCAAAGCTCATCTGAAGGAAATAGAAGAATTGCTGAATACATTAAACGGCCAGAAGCACCAGCATTCAAAACATATACAGGCCATTCAAGCGCTGCTGTATACGGAGGAGTACGACGAGCTCAAACAATACGTAAATGGCATTGCAGGGGAATACAGGGCTACCACTGAAATGCTGAGGTTGGGGAACATGGCTCTAAATGCGGTGGTAAATGTAAAAAGGGAACTTATGTCAAGAAATAACATAGTTTTTAAAGCCGACATTACGGCGAAAATCCAAGATATCGGTATTAGTCCCTGGGATTTGAGCACGGTCATCGGCAATATTATGGACAATTCCATAGAGGCTGTGCTGGAGAAGCCGGATGACCGGCTAATATATTTTGAAACGCTTTATAAAAAGGGATATTTCATAGTTAGAATATCAAACAACGGGCCGCAAATAGGAAAGAACGATCTGGGCAAAATCTTTCAGCCGGGGTACAGCACAAAAGAGCTGGAAACGCGGGGATACGGGCTATATGTAGCAAAAAAGATATTGGATAAATACGGCGGCTGGATAAAAGTGCACTCAGATGAGAAATTAACCACTTTTGATGTGTACCTGCCCGGAAAAACTCCACATAATACTATATCCTCCTGAATATATTTATTTTAAGAGAAATATATGAAGGGAGGGTTTTATTTTTATGGAAGACAAATCCGCAAAGCAGCATAAGGTTACATTGACAGACAGGCAAATGCTGGACGTGAGTGGGATAATAAATGTGGAAAAATTCACTGATGATAATGTGGTTCTGGAGACAGAACAGGGAATGCTGGATATTAAAGGGGAAAAAATGCATATGAAACAGCTCAATCTTGATGGAGGCATGATAATTGTAGAGGGTTTTATAAAATCCATGACTTATTCCGATAGCTTGTCTTCTAAAGACAGGGGAAAAGGATTTTTGAGGAACATCTTTAGATGAGCCAAACTGAGCCAAACGAATTTTCCTCGAGGGGGTTGAGAGTTTGGATTATTACGAGAACGGCGAACAGGTGGCTCTGCTCGTGACAGCCATTGCAATCGGTGCTTTTGTGGGCCTGCTTTTCGACTTCTACCGCCGCATCAGAAGCTTCATAACTCCGGGCCCTATACTGACGGCCCTGGGCGATCTGGCTTTCTGGGGAATTGTGACGGTAGTTACTTTTTTTTCTTTGTTCAGAGTGAATTATGGCGAAGTTCGGGGCTACCTATTCTTCGGCCTGGGCCTTGGCCTTCTGCTTTACTTATCATTTATAAGCAGGCATGTGATTGCACTTTTATTATTTGTTGATATTATGGCAAGAAGAAACATCAATGGATTTCTAAAATACCTGGGCAGGTTAAAAAAACTTGCTATCTTTACCCTTCCGACAAGAATATATTCAGATGCGCGGAGAATATTTTTTAAAATAAATCATAAAAGATAGCAGGATTTTTCTGGAATGAGTCGAATCATATAATTTATAGAGTTCATAAAATAAACGGGGAGGAGTGTCCCGTGACTTCTAAGAAAAGGTTTAGAATCCGGCACCTGATTTTATTATTTATTATGATTTACGTAGTTTGTACCCTTGTGGCCCAGCAGTTAAAGATGATGGATCTTGCCCGCCAGGAGGCTGAGCTAAAACGGCAAATCGAAGCGGCTATGCAGGAAAGGGAACAGTTGAAAAAGCAGATACAGCTTCTTCATACAGACAGCTACATAGAAATGATAGCGAGAGATAAGCTGGGGCTTGTGAAGCCTGATGAATATATATATAAAAAAAGCAAATCGTCACCGTAGAAATAATTGACCATCTATTGACAATCTCCTTTTAAATTGAATAAAATGAAATGTATGGGTTTTTTTATGTACGGAAAAATTCCTAAGGGGGACTTATGATGCATACTAAGTTTATATTCATTACTGGCGGCGTGGTTTCATCGCTGGGCAAGGGAATAACGGCGGCGTCGCTGGGGCGTCTTTTAAAAAGCAGGGGTCTGGCTGTCTTCATGCAGAAATTTGACCCCTATATTAATATAGACCCTGGTACCATGAGCCCCTACCAGCACGGAGAAGTTTTTGTAACTGAGGACGGAGCGGAAACGGACCTGGACCTGGGCCATTACGAGCGCTTCATTGATGTGAATCTTACCAAAGATAGCAATGTCACCACCGGCAAGATTTATTGGTCGGTTATCACCAAGGAACGGCGGGGCGATTATCTGGGGGGAACGGTGCAGGTAATACCACATATAACAAATGAAATCAAGGAATGTGTAGTAAAGGCGGCCAGGAAAACCGGCCCTGACGTCGTAATTACAGAAATAGGCGGCACGGTGGGCGACATCGAGAGTCTGCCCTTTCTGGAGGCCATTCGCCAGTTGAAGGCTGACCTGGGGCGGGACCATGTCCTATATATCCATGTGACGCTGGTGCCTTATCTTGCCAGAGCGGGCGAATTGAAGACCAAACCCACTCAGCACAGCGTAAAAGAGCTAAGAAGCATAGGAATTCAGCCGGATATCATTGTGTGCCGTTGCGAGAGGGCACTTTCAAAAGAGCTGAAGGAAAAAATAGCCCTCTTCTGCAATGTAGAGCCTGAAGCTGTGGTGCAGAATTATGATGCCGATACCATATATGAAGTGCCCCTTATTTTAAAAAATGAAGGCCTTGATGAAATAGTTACCACGAAACTGGGAATAGACGGCACGGCAGCGGACCTTTCTGAGTGGGAGGAATTGGTAAAAAGGGTTAAGAACCCTTCAAAAAATGTAAAAATTGCACTGGTGGGCAAGTACGTGGAGCTCCACGATGCATATCTGAGCGTTGCAGAATCTTTATGCCACGCAGGAATAGCCAACGATGCGAAAGTGGAAATAAAATGGGTGCATTCCGAAGACTTGGAGAGACCGGGATTCGATATGAAAGCAGCCTTTTCCGATGCAGACGGTATATTGGTACCAGGAGGTTTCGGCGACAGGGGAATCGAAGGCAAGATTAATTCAATAAGATACGCCAGGGAAAACCGAGTTCCGTTTTTCGGCATATGCCTTGGAATGCAGTGCTCAGTCATAGAATTTGCTCGCAATGTATGCGGTCTGAAAGGTGCCCACAGCACAGAGTTCGATCCCTATTCGCCATATCCGGTCATAGATTTAATGCCCGAACAGAAGGGCATAGAAGACAAAGGCGGCACCATGCGCCTGGGTCGTTACCCGTGCGGCATCAGGCCAGGGACTAAGGCCATGGCCGCTTATGGTCAGGAACACATACAGGAACGCCATCGGCACCGATATGAATTCAACAACGATTACAGGGAAATATTGACCCGCGCCGGTTTGGTGCTTTCGGGACTTTCTCCGGATCATCGCCTCGTAGAGATCATTGAGTTGGCAGACCATCCCTGGTTTGTGGGCACCCAGTTTCATCCCGAGTTCAAATCTCGTCCCAACCGTCCGCATCCCCTGTTCAGGGACTTTATAAAAGCTGCTTTGGAGCATAAAACCCTGCGTTCTTAAATGCTAGGAAATATGCAGTTGAATGCGCATGGAAAACCCTGAAAACTTCAGGGTTTTTTTAATAAAAACTCTTACATAGATAGGCTGTTTGGACATTATGCATAAGATTATATATAATTTCGACATATTTTTGATTTTTTGGCAGGAATTAGTCAAAAAATGTCTAATATAATATTATGTTATTATATAATTTTCCAGCGTTGCCTTATATTGCTTATTAAAATAAAATTAAGGAGGAGGCCGAAGCTTGAAAAGTATTTTGTTCCGAATGGTCCTTACAACTATTCTTCTGGTAGCGTTTTCACTGGGCGTATTTATCTTCTTTTTTCACCCCCAGGATATGGCAAATCAGGATGCAATTGTAATGGCAGCTGCGGCAGTGGTAATATCCGCTGTTATATCTTTTGCAGTGGCAAAGACTGTTTCGATGCCGGTGGATGCTGTGGCACACGGGTTGGAAGCCATAGCAAAAGGCGATTTTACAGTAAAGGTCCGAAAAGTTACTAATGACGAAGTGGGAAAATTGGCGGATGTCTTCAATGATTCTGTATCTAGGCTGAGGCTGATGCTCGAGGAAGTAAATAAATCCATAGAAGAAATGGTGTCATCTGCTGATTCCATCAGGGAAATTGCAAAACACAGCGAAGAAGCGTCAAACGTTTTTACCTCTTCCATCGAGAATACTGTTAAAGAAAATTCTGAAAAAATGGAGGAAATAAAAAACCTGGTGAATTCCATATCGGACATGCTTTCCCAGATGAGCGCCGGTGTGGAGCAGATAGCTTCCAGTGCCTCGGATGCTTCCGCTACCGCCGTTAATGCCGCTCAATTGGCCGACGCTGGAGAAGGCGCCATGCGTCAGGTAGTAGCTCAGATGAAGAAGATAGAAGATTCCAGCGCGACCACCGGGGAAGTAGTGAGAAAGCTTGGAGAAAGCTCGGAAACCATAGGCCAGATAGTGGAAACCATTACGGGCATTGCCGATCAAACAAACCTGCTGGCATTAAATGCTGCCATTGAAGCGGCCAGAGCTGGAGAGCAGGGCAGAGGTTTTGCGGTAGTGGCGGACGAGATTCGGAAATTGGCCGAGCAGTCGGGCAGTGCCGCCAAGCAAATAGCCGAACTCATCTCATCCGTCCAGCAGGAAACAGCAAATGCCGTATCTGCCATGGAGGAAGGCAGCAAAAATGTCAGAAATGGTATAGAAGCTGTAAAAACTGCGGGTGAAACCTTCGATAAAATACTTGTGGCTGTGCAGAAGGTATCGGAGCAGATGCAGGAAATTTCTGCAGCCACCCAGCAAATGGCAGCCAGTGCCGAAGACACCCATGAATCCTTCAAGAAAATGACCGATATTACTGTGGACACTTCCAGCCATGCTCAGAATATCGCAGAGTCGGTGGAAAAACAGCACATTCTGTTGGGAGAAATAGCTTCTTCAGCTGAAATGCTCGTCCAGATAGCTGATAAACTCAAAAAGTCGTTTCAGACCATGAAAATTTAAGACTGTCCAAAAAGAAAAGGTTTTCAGCGCCGGATATGCACCCGGCGCTGAAATTTTCAGGAATAGACTTGCTGCCAAATTCTCTTTTCATTTACGCACAAAATAAGATATAATAATAAAGCATAAGAAAAGTATAAAAAACATTTTTTCGGAGGGCTTTCCTATAATGGAACTAAAAATCATAGAAGAAAACGAGAAGGAAATTTTCGATAAATTCATGGCATACGGCCCTAAGGGGCATGTGCTCCAGTCGTACGAATGGGGTGAAGTCAAGCGCCGCACCGGATGGCAACCCATAAGGATGCTTGTTGTGGAAAATGATAAACCGGTGGCTGGTATTTCAATTTTAAAGAGGCAGCTGCCCATCCCGGGTTTTAAAAAATGCATATTCTATGCTCCCCGAGGGCCGGTAGCAGACTTTTCCGACACAAGAGCCCTGAATTTTCTTTTCTCTAAAGTGAAAGACATTGCTGCAAGGCATGGCGCCATTATGCTCAAAATTGACCCCGATATAAAAGCGCCGGATGAAAATGCGGTAAACACACTCAAATCCCTGGGCTTTATCTTGCGAGAGGGAGGAAAAAATTTCGAAGGGGTCCAGCCCAGATTCGTATTTCGCCTTCCTCTGGATAAGCCTCTGGAAGATATCTTCGCTTCCTTCCATCAAAAAACCCGCTACAACATACGGCTTGCGGCCAGAAAGGGCGTCATTGTAAAAGAGGGGAACCGCGAGGATCTGAAACCCTTTTACCAAATCCTTCAGGAGACATGCATAAGAGATAAATTCCTGGTGAGAGGCTTTGATTACTTTGAAACACTGTGGGATGAAATGGTGGAAAAAGGCCTGGCGAAGCTCTTCATGGCGGAATACGAGGGCCGATACATCGCCGGAACAATAGCTTTCATCTTTGGCGAAAAAGCCTGGTACATCTATGGCGCTTCCTCCAATGAGCACCGAAACGTTATGCCCAACTATGCACTCCAGTGGGAGATGATCAAGTGGGCCAAACAAAACGGCTGCACCATTTATGATTTCAGAGGCGTTTCCGGGGACCTTTCGCCAGACAACCCCCTTTACGGCCTCTACCGCTTCAAGAAGGGTTTCAACGGCGATTTCACTGAATTCATAGGAGAATTCGATTTGCCCCTCTCACCGTTTTTTTACCACCTGTGGGAAAATGTGATTCCTAAATACAGGGTCCTGAGAAGGGATGTAGTGAACTTTATGAGGAAAAAATGGAAGAATTTGCAAGACTATAATTAATTATAAAGAAAAAAATGTATGTAGCTGCCCATTATCAGCAATTCTAGAAGAAAAGAAATTCCATATAAAATATTTTTAAAAATTGTGTATAAAAATACTGGAGGTGGTATTTTGCTTAAAAAACTTGTTCCCGCCGAGCTGCGGGAAAACTGCGATCCAGCCATATTTTCCTTCCGTTCCACAGAAGATTTGGAGCCCCTTTCCGACATAATAGGCCAGGAGCGGGCAGTGAGGGCCATGGAGTTCGGTTTGAAAATCGACCACAAGGGCTACAACATATTTATGACCGGCCTCACCGGCACCGGAAAGACCAGCTATGCCCGAGCTGCGGTTAAAAAAGCGGCTGAAACCAAATCCGTACCTGATGATATCCTCTATGTATACAATTTCGCAAAGCCTGAAAAGCCCATTGCCATAAAACTTCCTGCGGGAAAAGGCTCAGAATTTTCAAAAGATATGGAAAAGCTTATATCGGAAGTCCGTAGGGAGATAATGCGCGTCTTTGACGACGAAAATTTTGAAAGCCAGAAACAGGCCCTTATAGACAAATACCAGCGGGCTTCACTGGAACTTTTTGAAAAACTGGATGATACGGCAAAAGCCGAGGGATTCACCCTCCAGAGGATGCCCCAGGGCATCATAACCATACCTTTGAAAGACGGCAAACCCATGAGTCAGGAGGAATTTGAGACGCTGTCTGATGAAGAGAGAAAAGCCCTTGAAGAGAAGGGACGCAGCTTGCAGGCAAAGATCGATGAAACCATGCGAAAAGTGAGGGGGCTGGACAAACAAGCGCGGGAAGAACTGGGGCGTCTTGAGAGGGATGCCGCTCTTGCTGCCGTAAACCCCCTCTTTGAAGAAGCGGCGGTAAAATATGCCGAATTCGGCGAAGTGATATCCTACTTAAAATCCGTGAAGGAAGACATAATCAAAAACCTTACGCTGTTCCGCACCGACCGCCGGGAAAAACCAGAAGGGGACGACCGGCAGATATTGAACATCTCCCAGAATGCGCCTCAAGATGACTTTTTTATGCGTTACAGGGTAAACATCTTCGTGGATAACAGGGCCACGAAGGGTGCTCCCGTTGTCTTTGAGGCAAACCCCACGTATTACAATCTTTTCGGCAAAATCGAGGGTAAAGCCCAGTTCGGCGCTGTAACCACCGACTTTACTATGATAAAAAGCGGCGCCATACACAGGGCTAACGGCGGCTACCTTGTGCTGCAGGCTTCGGATCTTTTCAAGGACCCCTTTGCATGGAACACCCTGAAGCGGACCCTGAAAAACGGCGAAGCCTGGGTGGAAAACATAGGAGAGCAGTACCGCACAGTGCCCACGGTGACGCTTAGGCCCGAACCCATACCTGTGAAGGTGAAAGTTATTCTTATCGGCACGCCTTACATCTATTCTCTGCTGAACGCCTACGACGAAGATTTTCGCAAGCTTTTCAAGATAAAGGTAGACTTCGATGTGGAGATGGACCGCACCCCGGAAAACCTCAAGCGTTACGCGGCCTTTATATGCCACATATGCCAGAACGAGGGGCTCATCCACTTCGACCCCACTGGAGTGGCGCGTGTGGTGGACTACAGTTCACGCCTGGCGGAAGATAAGAAGAAGCTTTCCACCCGTTTCAACGAAATAGTAGAAGTGCTTTATGAAGCCGCCGCCTGGGCCGCCATAGACGGTAAATCCTCCGTCACCGGCGAATACGTGGATAAGGCAATCGAAGAAAAAATCTACCGTTCCAACCGGGTGGAGGAAAAACTGTTTTCCATGATAGAGCGCGG
>JARRBK010000051.1 GCA_029982615.1 Tepidanaerobacteraceae bacterium
AGATTCAGGGTCTAGTGGGCTACGGCCTGTGCGGGTTCGAATCCCGCCTTCGGCACCAGATATAAATAATAGGCACTTATCCACGGAGTTAAAAATCTAGTAGTTTACATTAGACACTTTTGAAAGAATATAGCCACTTGTCTTTTCCAAAAAAATCGGAAAGGACAGGTGGTTTTTATTTATGTTCATGAAATTTGCTATAGATGATAATTTTTTAGAGGATAGAAAGGTATATGGCAAAATACGTTCTATGAGATGCTGTCGGATACTTCTTTGCATACAGTTTTGTATCCGAGCCCACCGGGCTCTTTTTTCATGCCATAAACAAAAAAAGAGGCCATTACGGCCTATCGTGAATGCCTAAATACTCTTTTAAAGCTGATTGAAGTAATTGAGAAAAGTTTACATTTGCCTTTTCCGCTGCTTCATTAAGCCATCGGGGAAGCGTAAGAGTTTTATTTATACTTTTGTTAGCCATTTCGTCCCGGATAGGCGGCATATAAACTTCAATAAGGTTTACGAAAGCACCTTTAGGGACTTTAATTTTTTCCGGTGGAGTAGGTATTGGTATCTGTTTTCCTTCTTCTTCAAGATTATAAATAAAAAGTTCCAAAGCATCTTTAGCCATATAAAGTGCTTCTTCAAGATTATCTCCTTCGGTGATACATCCGGGTAAATCTGGAAAGGTAATTGTATATCCGCCGCTACCGTCTGGATCGAAGATAGCTGGGAAAATGTATTTATCCGCCATAATTAAAACCTCCTTAACCTATAAATAATATTTTTATATAAACCTTAGTAAGAGGGCTTTATTTAAGCCCTGCTTGCTTCAAGATTGAATTCAATGTCTTTGGTTTTAAGTCTTTATTGTGATACGGGATTTGGATTTTATTAGAATTAGAAGGATTAATCATATGTATATGTGAGCCTTTTTGATTTTTCATTTGCCATCCGTGTTCTTTTAGAAGTTTAATTACTTCTTTAGGTTTCATTTTCCTTTCCTCCTGATAATTATACAATAACACATATTATTAACACATGTAAATAGGTTATTCAAAAATATTTGGAGTTTTATAGGTGATGGAATAGGCCAACTAGACCAAAAAACCTGTGCGTGGCCGGGATGTCCACACTATATTAGCCCACTAACTACCGGGGTAATTTAATGCCTGGAAAAAAATATGAGCAGAAATAAAAAACCTCCTTTGTTAGAATAGATGCAGGTCTGTCGACCGCATCAAAACAAAGGGGGTTGTCCAAAATGGATAATGAAAGTTTATCACATAACAAATGGAATTGTAAATATAACCCTCTAATATGCTGAGATTGCTGTGAAAAGCCCGCTTATAATCTGGAAGCGATTTTAAAATCAAAAAAGTTTTAGAGGTTTCAATGCATTCTGTATCTCAGCCTTTATTTTCTCTAACCCTTCCGGAGTTTTGGCTTCGCACCGCACAATGAGTTCCGGGCCGGTATTGGAGCTTCTCACCAGGCCCCAACCTTCGGGGAAGAGCACTCTGGCGCCATCCACTTCAATCATGGGATACTTGTTTCTGAAATATTCCTTGACTTCTTCGACCTTCTTGAATTTTTCCTCATCCGGGCAGTGCACCCGAAGTTCCGGCGTCGAGTAATAGCGGGGTACATCAGACAAAAGTTCCGACAGTCGGCAGGAGGTTTTTGACAGAATTCTGAGCAACCTTGCGGCAGCATACAGCGCGTCATCATAGCCGTAATACTCATCCGCAAAGAACATATGACCAGACATTTCGCCGGTAAACACCGCACCGATTTCCCTCATCTTAGCTTTAATGAGAGAGTGGCCGGTTTTGTAAAACATGGGCTTTCCGCCGAGCTTTTGGATTTCTTCAAAAAGCGCTTGGGAGCATTTTACTTCCACGATGGCGGTGGCGCCGGGATGTTTCGGCAGGATTTCCCTCCAGAAAAGGATCATCAGCATATCGCCAAATATGATATTCCCGCTGTCGTCTACCACTCCGATGCGGTCACCGTCTCCGTCGAAGCCAACACCCAAGTCCAGATTTTCTTTCAAAACCAGTTCCCTCAAATCCTTTAGGTTCTCAGGCTTTACAGGGTCCGGAAAGTGATTCGGAAAAGCTGGGTCAGAAGTGCAGTACAAGGGATATACCTCCACTCCCAAGCGGCTGAATAGTTTTTCAGCGAATAGCGATGCAGTGCCGTTGCCGCAGTCTACACCCACCCGCAGCTTCTTATCAAGTTGTATCTTTTCGCAAATCATGTTTATGTAATCTTCGGTGGGATCCAAATACGATAAGCTGCCTTTTCCTGTGGTGAAATCACCTTTTTCCATCATCCTGCGAAGGTCTTGTATTTCTTCACCGTACATGGTGCCGGGCCCGAAGCCTACCTTGAAGCCGTTGAATTCTGGTGGGTTGTGGCTGGCGGTGACCATGATGCCGGGATTAATATTGTAACGAATCCTGGAGTAATAAAAAATTGGCGTGACAACAGTACCTATATCAATCACATCGCACCCGGTGGATAAAAGACCGTCTATGAGGGATTTTTTTAAAGAAGGAGAAGAGGAGCGATTGTCGCTGCCAACCACCACTTTTTTATCGCCATTTCTAATGACAAAGCTTCCAAAAGCCCTGCCCAGAGTGTTAGAGACTTCTTCATCCAAATCGCGTTCTACAATGCCTCTTATATCATACTGCCTGAATATATTGGGATTTACGTTCATAAAGACACCTCCGCAAATTTTATATTGTAGCATCCATTATCTTATTATTGTTAAATATTATTTCCATATATACATAATAATTGATAAGAGAATTTCTGTAAAAATTAGAATTATGACCATCCACTCCAGACGGGTGCCTCTTTTGGCGTGTGCAAGGCCGGTAAAGACGTCGGTAATATCCAGAAGCGTTTCTGTCTTGTGGCGGATTTTTTCGTATCGGTCTCTGAGTTCAAATAATTTTTCCAATTCGTTGTATAGATTTTGGCTTTCTTCATTGATCCAGGTTATGTTGGGCTTGTCTAGAAGCATAACGTATGAGATGGTGTTGTATTTGAAACTGAGTATTTTACCTGATATTCTGGCAAGTCTTTCGTCAGATATATTTAGATGCCCTTGTTCCAGAAAATAAATAATATCTTCTATATCATCCAAAAGCTTATTAATTCCATCTTCTATTTTATCTAAAGCTGTAGATTTGGCAAGAACTGTAGAGATTATATCAGCGTGGAAATCCTTCAGTTCGGCAAGGGTCATCCTGTCGTAGTTAATTGAAAACTCCTTTTGGGGGTCAACTTCAAGATTGTAATCGTCAAAATAGTCAAGAGATGTATTGAGAATGTCCTTTTCTATTTTTTTGAGATAATTGATGAAGTCAGCCATTTCATGGTGAGCAAAATTCAAAAAAACTATGGAGCCGAAGGAAAATATATATAAAGATTTATCTTGTGGAAACCTGACGATGCCGTCCAATTGTTTTGATGATAGATACAAAGGTTCGTCCCATTGAAACTTTCTGCTGAAACCGAAATGTCTGCCGAGATGGTTGAGGTTCAGCTCATTGCAGAGGGAAACCGCCTTAAAATGTATTTCAGCCATTGTCATCAATCCTCCGACATGAAGATTATACCATAAAGAAACTGTTATTAACAAGCGCATGCGCTTTGTTTCCGGCAATTATTGCAAAATGGCGTTTTATTTTGTTGACAATGCGATAAAAATATTATAAAATACATAAATAGTTAGGCGACAAATAATTTTACGTCAAATAAAAAAAGGGGGGGGTAAGAAGCTTGGAATATGATCCTAATGCTCTTGAATGGTTGTTTCAAACTTTTGAGAGAATGCATCACAACTGTATAAAGTCTGAGTTTGCAAGGCGAGGCCTGAGCGAAGCTAGCCATCCTTTGATATTGATGGCTCTTAAATATGAAGTTAGCAATATGGCTGCTTCACAAAAGGATATCGCTCAGATGCTAGGAATAAGCCCGCCAACAGTAGCTATATCTCTCAAACGAATGGAGAAAGCTGGATTAGTGTGTAAAATAACTGATGAAGATGACTTGAGGCGAAAGCTTGTAAAAATTACTGAAAAAGGGTTACGGTTGCTTGACGAATGCGAGAACGCTTTTTCAGAAATTGACAGAAACATTTTCAAAGGTTTTTCCGACGAAGAACGGGAACAGTTAAAAAGATTTTATATACGCATGATCCATAACCTGGAATCAATGGGGGCACAACTTCCTGCCCAATTGAAATGGAGAGGCTGAAAAGTGATAAAACAATTGTATTCTTACATCGGAAATTATAAAAAATATGTGATGCTGTGTGTGATGTTTGTAATGGTTGATGTGGTGTGCGAACTGATGATGCCGCTGTTAATGTCCAAAATTGTCGATGAAGGCATACCCTCAAAGGATATATATTTTATAGTAAAAAACGGCATTTTTATGGTGCTGCTGGCGGCTATCAGTATCATGGCCGGCGGTTTGAACATGAAATTTTCTGCAGAAGCAAGTCAGGGTTTTGCAGCCAATCTACGCAGGGCGCTTTTTGACAGGGTGCAGGCATTTTCCTTTTCAAACATTGATAAGTTTTCCACTGCATCGCTTGTCACGAGACTTACAAGCGACGTGACGCAGATGCAAAATACGCTTCTCATGTGTCTGCGCATGCTGCTGCGTGCGCCTCTTATGCTTGTATGCGCAATATTTTTCGCAGTGAGTATAAACGCCCGGTTGTCGGTAGTGATTTTTATTGCCGTCTCGCTACTGATTGCGGGAATATTCCTGGTGCTCCGGACTGCGGAGCAAAAGTTTGCCGAAATGCAGAAAAAAATAGACAACCTTAACGGCACTGTGCAGGAAAACCTGACGGCCATACGCGCTGTGAAGGCTTTTGTTCGCGAACGCTATGAGAAGCAGAAATTTAAAAAGTCTAACGATGCTTTGACCGAGGCGGCAATAAACGCGGGAAACCTGATAAGTTTGATTATGCCCTTAATGATGTTTGTGCTGAACGGCGCTACTTTAATTGTGATCTGGTTCGGTGGCAGGATGGTAGCCGGGGATGAGATGGGTGCAGGCTCTCTTATCAGTTTTATCAGTTATCTGATGCATATTCTGATGAGTATAATGATTTTTTCCATGATATTTATACTGTTTGCCCGTGCCGAAGCCTGTGCCAAAAGGATTCTGGAGGTGGTCAACACGAAAATCGACATAACGGACAATGATGATACAGATCATAAAAGAGAGATAAATTCCCCTCTGGTGCGCAAGGGAAAAATCGAATTCAGGCATGTAGATTTTAAATATGCAGAAGGAGGAAGGAACGTTCTCTCCGATATCAATTTCAGTATCGAGCCGGGCGAATTTGTGGCGATTGTGGGGGGAACGGGTTCGGGCAAAACCACTCTTGTCAGCCTTATTCCGCGGTTATATGATGTTACGAAAGGGCAGGTTTTAATTGACGGTATTGATGTGCGCGAATATAGTCTTAAACAGTTGCGAGACGGTATCGGAATGGTTCTGCAGAAAAATGTGCTATTTTCCGGAACAATACGAGAGAATTTGATGTGGGGCAACGAAAATGCAACCCAGGAGGATATTGAAAAAGCTGCAAGCTATGCTCAGGCGCACGATTTCATTATCAGCTTTCCAGATGGTTATGACACCAGGCTCGGCCAGGGAGGAGTCAATGTTTCCGGAGGGCAGAAACAGAGGCTTTGTATCGCAAGGGCTCTGCTCAAAAAGCCGCCGATATTGATACTGGACGATAGCACCAGCGCAATTGACACTGCGACCGAAGCCAGAATCAGGAAATCCTTTTCTGAAAACCTGAAGGATACAACAGTGCTGATTATCGCACAGCGAATCAGTTCCGTGAAAAACGCGGATAAAATAGTGGTGCTGGATGACGGCAGGGTGGTCGGTATAGGCAAGCATGATGAGTTGTTTGAAAACAACAGACTGTACAGGGAAATTTGTAATTCTCAACAGGAAGGGCTGGTTATATAATGGCAGAAAACAGGAAAGTCGCTCGCGGTTTCATGAGGGGCCCAGGGAGCATGCCGGTTGGTTTTGAAAAGCCCAGAGACCTTAAAACTACGATGGTCCGGCTTTTAGCTTATCTTCGCCACAGCAAATTGCAGATAGCGATAGTCATAGCCGCACTTTTGACAAGTTCAGGCAGCATGCTTGCGGGTTCATATTTTCTTAAGCCTTTGATAAATGAATATATTCTGCCCGGAAATTTGCGGGGGTTGGCTTTCGCGTTATTGTGCCTGGGCGTTCTTTATCTTGTGGGGGTATGCGCCGCTTATATTCAGACGAGGTTTACTATAAGAGTGGCGCAGAAAACAATCAATATTCTGCGCTCGGAACTGTTCGACAAAATGCAGGAGCTGCCTCTGGAATATTTTGACACACATACGCATGGTGAACTCATGAGCCTTTACACCAATGATGTCGACAATGTGCAGATGATGCTTGAGCAAAGCCTTACGCAATTGTTCTCCAGCATTTTAATGTTTTTCGGATCTATTGCGGTAATGATCATGCTCAGTCCGGCACTGTTTTCCATTACCGCACTTGTGCTTGCTCTTATGATTTTTATAAGCACAAAAATAGGCAAAAAAAGCCGCGGTTATTTTCAAAATCAGCAAAAGATCCTGGGCGAGCTTAACGGTTATATCGAGGAAATCATAGGCGGCCTGAAGGAAGTTAAGGTGTTTAATCATGAAGAAGCTGCAAAGGAATCATTTTATAAAATAAATGAAAGTTTTCGCCAAGCAGCCACAAAGGCGAATTTTCTGGCGGGCATAATCATGCCGGTTATGATAAATCTCAACAACATTTGTTATGCAGCAATTGCCGTTGTGGGCGGCATACTTACGCTGAAAGGTTCATTCGATATTGGTTCCCTTGCCGCATTTTTGCAGTATTCCCGCCAGATTGGCCAGCCGATCAATCAGATTACAAATCAGATAAACAATATTCTTGCGGCAATGGCCGGCGCTGAAAGAATATTTCATGTCATGGACCAAAAGCCGGAGGTTGATGGGGGAAATGTCACGCTCGTATCTGTTGAAAAAAATGAGGATGGCACTCTTTCAGAAGTGCCAGGCGACATGAAAACCGGTATAAAGGCCTGGCGCATAATAGAGCCGGATGGAAAAACCCGCCTTGAGCCGCTGAGAGGGGATGTCCGTTTTTATAATGTCACATTTTCCTATGACAATAAGAGGCCGGTACTGAAAAATATATCTTTATATGCAAAACCCGGTCAAACAATTGCCTTTGTAGGCTCAACAGGCGCAGGCAAGACGACTATCACGAATTTGATAAACAGGTTTTACGATATCCGGGAGGGTCTGATAACTTTTGACGGCATTGATATAAAAAATATAAAAAAAGAAAGCCTGCGGCGTTCTCTCGGCATGGTACTGCAGGATACGCATCTTTTCACAGGTACAGTTTTGGATAATATACGCTATGGAAATCTCAATGCCACGGACGAGGAGTGTATAAATGCCGCAAAAGCGGTGGGCGCAGATTCATTCATAATGCGCCTTCCGCAGGGGTACCATACTGTCATAAGCAAAGACGGCGCAAACCTGTCGCAGGGGCAAAGGCAGCTGATTGCCATCGCACGAGCCTATGTTGCTTCACCTCCGGTAATGATTTTAGATGAAGCGACCAGTTCTATCGATACCCGGACCGAGCGCCTGGTTGAAAAAGGCATGGCGGCTTTAATGGAAAAAAGAACTGTGTTTATCATTGCCCATAGGTTATCGACTGTTCGTAATGCAGACGCTATAATGGTGCTGGAGAACGGGGAAATCATAGAGCGGGGCAGCCATGAAGAACTGCTTGCTCAAAAAGGCAGATACTACCAGCTCTATACCGGCAGGGAGATTCTAGAATGAATCAAATGAAATCGAGAACCAGAAAGTAGTATAATATATGTGGGAGAGGCGGAATATCGACCCCAATCAAGGCTGGGGTAGCCGAAAGAGCTTCGCTCTTGAAGCCGTTGAGAAGGCAAAGGCATATCCCCCGATACAGAGTGTTCAAATCTGCCAGTATTCGATATAATTTAAAAGTGAGTGGATGTAATATGCGAGCTTTAATTTTTTCCGGCGGAGAGATGAAAAAATGCCCCTGCATTAAATCATACCTTGCCAAAGCCGATTTCATAATTTGCGCCGACAGCGGAGTACGCCATGCCTTCGAGCTGGGAGTGGTTCCGGACCTTGTAGTGGGCGACATGGATTCGGTAGCGCCGGAAGATTTGAAAAAGATAAAGGAACTTGGGATAGACCAGGAAACATTCCCTGCCGAAAAGGATTTTACAGATACGGAGCTAGCCCTGGAAATTGCTTTACAAAGGGGAGCTACAGAGGCAGTAATTTTAGCCGGGATTGGGGACAGGCCCGACCACAGCCTTGCGAATATATTGTTAATGGTGAATTTCAAGAAAAGGGGCCTGGAAGTAAGACTGGCGGGCGGAAACTGGGAGATGTTCCTGATAGAAGGGCAGGTAAAAATATCCGGCAAAAAAGGGGATTTGCTTTCGTTGATTCCATTGAGCGAGGAAGTGTCGGGCATTGAAACCCGGCGGCTTTACTACCCTCTGAAAAACGAGACAATCCCCATGGGTTCGTCCAGGGGGATAAGCAATGTATTTTTGGAAAATGAGGCGGAAGTAAAGATTGAGAAGGGCCTTCTGCTGGCGGTGAAACTCTCGGGGATTTAAATGTAAAGCCTTGGGTTAAAGATGGAAGTTTACCATGCCCGAAGCCGTTTGCCAGCGCTATGGGAATAATTCCCTGCTGTATACACTTCCCACTGATCGGTACTTATAAAAACTCCGGTTTCCCGGCCCCCGGCAATCTCGGGGTATATGCCTCCGGAAGAAGCTATAACGGTTCCTCCCGTAGCTGCGGAAAGTTTTATGGAAAAATTTCCTGCGAGATCACATCCAAATAATAATATTTGGGAGCCTCCGGCAAATCGAATATCTCCTTTTTGGATACGGGCAGTAAGGTCTGAAACATAGGCCGCTTTTTTTGTGTCGTTGGGACCGGGCTCGTCGTAGAACCCACTCCAGTTGCTCATGATGATGCCCCGGGGATATGAATGGCTGAAGACCTTGAGTAGATAAATGGGACCTTGATTTTGCGAAAATTCTGCAAGCATGTTCAAAAACTCCTGTCCGCTGGAAGGCTTTATTACGATATGGCCCGTCATTTCAGCCCTGTAGTCGAAGGCAGCCTCTGCGCCATACCCCTGAGCCGAGACTGCGATGGCTATCGGCATAAATACTGCACCCCCGCTTTTTTGTGTATATTTTACTATATTCATATCATCGGAAAAGGGTTAAGAACTCTATTATGGTATATAGTAATATATCGCATTTACGAGGTCAAAAAATGTCTTGATAACTTTAGCCACTGTATTCTATTATTCATACTATTCATACATATGGAATTTTTTCAGTTTTCACAAAATAATTTAATATTACAAGAGTAATAAAAATTATAGTATAATATATATTGTAAAGACTTGTTTATTGAATAAGTTAAATGAGGGAAGCAATATGGACATCCGCAAGATGAAATATTTTATTTCTGCTGCAGAATTGCTTAGCTTTACTAAGGCAGCAAAGCGGCACTACATAGCTCAAACTGCCATGAGCCAGCAAATTGCTGCGATAGAGGCAGAACTTGATGTAGTGCTTTTTGACCGCAGCAAACACAAAATTGAACTTACGCCTGCAGGAGAGACTTTTCTGAAAGAGTGTAAAATTATTGTGGAACTTTATGAGAATGCAGTCAAAAAAACCAAGGCGGTTTATATGGACTCTGCAGGTATTATTAGGGTAGGCTATTCAGGGCCTAGCGAAAAAAGATTTCTACCAGAGATACTTAAACTATTTCAAGAGAAATATCCAAATGTGGATTTATCGCTGGAGGAGGATAGCTTTTTGGGATTGTCAGACAAGCTTGAAAAAGGCATTTTGGATCTTATTTTTTCTTTATCATATGATATTATGCAATTGAAAAAAGTAGAGAGGGTATGTCTAGCTAAAGATGAGATGTGCCTGATGGTGAGCAAATGGCATAAAAAGGCGGACAAAAGGAGAATAAACGCTATAGAGGTTGCAGAAGAAAAAATTATTATGATAAATAGAGACTACGGTCCTTATAATTTTGAACATATGCTTTGGGCATGCAGGCAGGATGGATACGAGCCAAACATCGTGTATGAGGTTACCTCCATGGACACATTGATACTTATGGTAGAAGCGAATCAAGGGGTCGCTTTTATGCCAAAAAGATTATTTGATCCTGGAAACCATAATGTACGACTAATTGAATTAGAAAACAGCCATCATACTTGTGAGCTTGAGTTGGTATGGAAAAAGGGGAATAAAAATCCTTTTATTAAGGATTTTGTAAAAATAGCAAAGGATGTATATAAAAGAATAGAATAGTGTGAGGCTTAAATGAAAGCACGGCTCATGAGACAGTGCCCTTATAAGTTTTACTTATAGGGTACTGTTTTTTTGTGTTTTTATTTTAACAAAATACATTATATAATCAAAATTAAATAGAAGTGTTCTTGTTAGATTTTTTATAAAAAGGCAGCATGATTAATAAAAAATACATAGACCAGCTAAAAAAAGTCAAGTATAAAAGCAAAATAATTTCAATCAAAAAAAGACAATATTAAACCGAAGCCAACAAAAAGACGAACATTGGCCTT